>JAFUPT010000153.1 GCA_017481065.1 Clostridia bacterium
CATCTTGCCCAGCATTTCGCTGCGCTCGACGGACACGGTGCCCACCAGCACCGGCTGGCCGGTGGCATGCCTCTTCTGGATCTCCTCCACAACCGCCTTGTACTTGGCCTTCTGGGAGATGAATACCGCGTCGTTCATATCGTTGCGGATCATCGGGCGGTTCGTGGGAATCTGCACGATATCCAGCTTGTAGATGCCGTTGAATTCTTCCTCCTCGGTCTTGGCGGTACCCGTCATACCGGAGAGCTTGTGGTACATGCGGAAGTAATTCTGGAAGGTGATGGTGGCGAGGGTCTTGTTCTCGCGCTCCACCTTCACGCCCTCCTTGGCCTCGATGGCCTGGTGCAGGCCATCGGAATAGCGGCGGCCCACCATCAGGCGGCCGGTGAATTCATCAACGATCACCACCTGGCCATCCTTCACCACATAGTCCACATCGCGCTTCATCATCTTATGTGCGCGCAGCGCGGAGAGGATGTGGTGGTAGAGCTCCTGGTGCTCCGGCTCGGTCAGGTTTTCCACCTGGAAGAAGGCCTCGGCCTTCTTTACGCCGTCCTCAGTGAGGGAGATGGTCTTGTCCTTGTCGTCCTTGATGAAATCGCCGCTCTCCAGCACCTCGCCGTCCTTGTCCTGCTTGCATTCCTTGAGCCCACGGGCCACGAACTGGTTGGCATAGTTGTACATCTCCGTGCTCTTTTCGCCGTGGCCGGAGATGATGAGGGGCGTTCTGGCTTCATCGATCAAGATGGAGTCCACCTCGTCCACGATGGCGAAGTGCAAATCGCGCTGCACAAGGTTTTCCCGGTAGGTAACCATGTTGTCGCGCAGGTAGTCAAAGCCGAATTCGTTGTTGGTTCCGTAGGTGATGTCCGCGGCGTAGGCGATCTGGCGTTCCTTGGAATCCAGTTCATGCACGATCAGGCCCACGGAGAGGCCCAGGAAGCGGTAGAGCTTGCCCATCCATTCGCTCTGGAACTTGGCAAGGTAATCGTTTACGGTGACGATGTGCACGCCCTTGCCCTGCAGCGCGTTCAGCACGGCGGGCAGGGTGGCTGTGAGGGTCTTGCCCTCGCCGGTCTTCATCTCGGCAATCCGGCCCTGGTGCAGCACGATGCCGCCGATCATCTGCACATCAAAGGGCCGCTGGCCCAGCACGCGCACCGCAGCCTCGCGGGTCAGCGCGTAGGTCTCCGGCAGCAGCTCATCCAGGGATGTGCCGCCCTGGGCGCGCTTTTTCAGCTCTGTGATCTTCGCGCGCATATCGTCGTCGCTCAGCTTCTGCATCGCGGGCTCCAGCGCGTTGATCTTATCCACAATTTTGCGAATCTTTTTCAGCTCGCCATCATTCGAGCCGGCAAGAATTTTTTTCAGAAAATCCAGCATTACGGGGTTCCTCCAAGGGTTTCTATTTATACAGCTTACAGTATAGCACAGTTTGATGGTGTTTGACAAATATTTTCTTTTGGAGGGTGGGAAGGTGGAAGACGCTGGGGGCTATCCGCCCCCAGACCCCTGACCAAAGGGCATGATGCCCTTTGGAAACCTCAGCAAAGCAAATCGCGCCATCCGGCGGCGCGATTTGCAGGTTATAAAAATACAGACCGAAAAGACACCTTCTTGAAACATCTCCTCCGTCAGGCTGCGCCTAACACCTTCTCCTCAAGGAGAAGGCTCTTTGATTTTCCCATAATCAAAACACCTGTCCCGCTCCGGGGCAGGTGTTTTATGCTGGGGTTTCCAAAGGGACACTGTCCCTTTGGCGAGGGTTCTCAGGGAGCAGTGCTCCCTGAGCAGGGGGCTGGGGACAGCGTCCCCAGCGTAACCCCCGTTACCTCCCTCTTACGGTATGCTCTCCAGATCGCCGATGCCGCGCAGCATCCTTCTCAGGTGGTAGCGGGCGCGGTCGACGGGGCGCATGTTGTCGAGGAAGTGGACGTAGCTGCGCCGGCCGGCCTCGAGGGTTTCCCGGGTGAGGGGTTTGCCGGAGTAGCGGCTGCGCACGACCTCGGAGACGAAGTCCTCGTAATAGGGATTAGGCATGGCCAGCACGGCGCGGGCGGCAAACTGCTCGGGCGTTTCGCCGGACTGGGGAAGGAGCCCGATTTGCAGAAGCAGGGTGAGTATGCCGCGGTAGAGGATGAGCGCCGCCTGCTGGGAACTGCGGGTGGCCACGCAGAGCTTCAGCGGATCGCTGGCGAGCAAGCGTTTTCTGCCCCAGAGATAGGCGAGCGCGCATATCGCAAGCAGGATAAAAACGGCCAGCAAAACCCACAGCCATGTATGGTTTTTATCCGGCTGGGGATCGGGTTTCTCTGCGGAATCTCCGCCGGATGTATCACTGGAATCATGATTTTCCGGTGTATTTTCGCCGTTCGGATCGGGACTGGGAGTGGGATTATCCGCCTCCCCGGCAAAATCCTCGCCGGGATCGGGGGTGGGCGTAGGCGTGGGATCGGCGCCCAGTTCGGAGTTGTCCTCCCCGGGATCGCTGCCGATATCCGGGCTGGGCGAGGGGGCGTTTTCGAGGGGATTTTCATTCTCGAAGGGCGTCTCCTCCTCCCCTTCCCCGGCGAGGCTATCGCCTGTATTGCCGGGATCATCGTTTCCGCCGTGCTGGGCTTCGTAGGCCCGGGCGGTGGGATCGAAGGGGGTCCAGCCGAGGCCGTTCAGATAGATTTCCACCCATGCATGGGCATTTTTGCCGGTGACGGTGGTGGAGCCATCCTCCTCGGCGCGCACGAAATAGCCCTCCACATAGCGGGCCGGGATGCCGTTCATGCGGCAGAGCACCGCCATGGCGGAGGCGAAATAGCTGCAATAGCCCTGCTTTTCCTCCAGCAGGAACCAGGAAACGAAGTCCTCGCCCCGGGCGGGATAGCCGCCCTTGAGGGTATAGGCGCAGTTTTCCATCAGGTATTTCTGGATAGCGAGGGCCTTTTCCACCGGAGTGGCCGCGCTTTTCGTGAGATCGGCGGCGAGGGCATAGACCCGGGCATCGATGCCATCCGGGAGCGCGGTATAATTTTCGGCCATCTCGGCATAGCGGCCGTCGGCATCCTCCTGGTGGGCGGCGGCCGAGGCGATGAGGGCTTCATCGCTCACGGGCAGGCGGGTGGAGAAGGCATAGCTGTCGCCAGCCTCCACATCCCGGGTCAGGAAGATTTCTCCGGCGGAATTGTAATAAACGGCGTTGGCGAGGTCCATTTCAAACGCCGCCATGCGCGCGGGGACAAAGAGGGTGCTGGTGCCGCTGCTGAGCATTTCGACCGAGGCCTGCACGGCGGCAAAGCTGGGATCATCCGCCCCGGCATCCGTGCCGAACACCGCGCTGCGCACGCCGCTGTGGGTGAAATCATAGTAGAGGTAGCGGGCCTTGGTTTGATCATCGATCCAGGAATAGCCGGTATAGCTGCGCTTGATGGTGCCGCGCAGGAGCAGGTTTTCCGAGGTTTCAACCTCCATCACCGCGTCCTGCGATGGATTGGCCGGGCCGCCGAGCATGGCGACCACGCTGTCGCCGATCATCTCGGCGCGGTTATAGCCCTTTTCATTGATGGTGAAGGCCATGCGCTCCTCGGTAAAGCGGATATAATCCTCCACCACGGAGCGGATGCGGGCGGCGGCGTTCTCCAGGGGCGCCCAGGTGGTGCGCCCGGAGGGCACCAGCAGCATGGCCAGCAGCACGATGGCTGCGGCGGGAATGAGCAGCGTGGGCCGCATGCCCTCCCTGCCGCCGGCAGCCGCCATGCCGAAGGCGGCAACCCCGGCGATGAGCCCGGGAACCGCCAGCCACAGGGACAGGCCTTCGTTGGCCGCGAGGGCGCAGATCACGACCCAGAGCAGGATCATCAGCATCATGGGAACGGAGGAAGGGGATTTCACCGCCAGCGCAAAGAGGCTGCCCAGCAGCAGGGATGCCAGAAGCGCAAGGGAAAAGCCGGCGGCGGCGTGGGCGGCCAATTCCTCGGAAGACAGGCCGCGCTTGGCCGCGAAATCCCGCACGAGGGAGGCGATATCTGCCCCGCCGTCAGCAAGCAGCAGCACAAAGCCGCCCGCCAGCACAGCAAAGGCAACGGCGGCCCACAGCCTGCGCTGCCTGCCGATTTGCACCACAGCTGCCGAGCCCAGCGCGACGGCATACACCGGCAGCCAGGACATTTCAAAGCCCAGCGCGCGCACCGCGAGGAAGGCGGTGCAGCCGGCCATCAGCGCGGCGGCCAGCGCCGCCGCTGCGGCGCTGAGGATGCGGTTGATTCTATCCATTGGTATGATAAATTCTCCTATTCAGGATTGTTGGGAGATAATGTATCCTCGATCCACGGGTCCACGGTCTGCACGGCCACATTCGCCATCTTGAGCCGTTCCAGCATTTCCAGGGATTCCTCCCGGGGCGCATCGGTAATCCAGATAAACTTCACCTGCATGCCGCTTCGCTGCATGCGCATGGCGATATCGGCAATGCGGCTGGTGAGGCGGCTGGTGACGAGTATGGCTCCGCCGGTGCGCTGCATGCGGCGCATCATCAGCGCGAGCACCTGCTCATAGGGATAGGGGCAATCAAAGTCCGCGCGCATCAGCGCATCGGCATAGGAGGGCAGATCTGCGGGGGAACGGCCGGTGATCTCCTGCGGCCGCCGCTTCTCAAGCGGCATGCGCACGGGATAGCCCGCCTCCAGCTGGGCCTTGGCGGCGCCGAGGGCGGATTCGCAGATGCAATCCTCCAGAGTGAGCTTCTGGTCCTGCAGGGCGGTGATTTCGCTGAGATCGGGGATGACCAGGGTATCCGGGCGGGCGCTCTCCTCAAAGGTGCGCACCATCAGCTCATGCTTGCGCAAGGAGAGCTTCCAGTGGACCTTCTTGAGCTCATCGCCATCCTGCCACTTGCGGGTATCGGAGGGGGAAGCATTGTCCTCTGTGGCGCGGGAACGGAATTCCGGGCCGATATCCGATGCCTTCAATTCCATCGCCATGGCCTGCGCCGGCTTCGGGCAGACCTCGATGCGCAGCAGTTTCTTTCCATACTTCCGGGAAAACTGAAACAGGCCGAATGCATCCCCCGCGATCACGCGGGCCACGCCCACCTCGAAATATCCCCGATGGGGACAGCGCACCACATTGCGGAAGCTGCGCCGGGCAAAGGGCGGGGAAGCGACGCTCAATTCCTGCTTCGATCCGCCGCCTGCGCCGGGCACATTCAGCGCCACCCGCAGGCTGCCTGCCGGAAGCAGGGATTTGTGGGAGACGGTGAGTATGGTCATCAGCTTATCGCCGCGCAGCACCCGGGGCTTTACGCCCTTCATGGAGACCTGCACAGTGGCGAGCGTCCAGATCGTGGAGATCAGGCCGTAGGCCAGCAGCAATGCGAGGATGAAAAACAGGTAATAATACACGCGCGTGCCGGTGGTGAGCCCCGCCAGCAGCAGGGCGGCCATGGCAGCCAGCGTACCGATCAGGCGCGCGCTCACTTGACCTTCACCGGAACCTGCACGCCGCTCATCACGCCCTGGAGCACGCGCTCGGGGGTCATGTTGCGCATGCGCGCCTCGGGAGAGAGCACCAGGCGGTGAGCCAGCACAGGCTCGGCCATGCGCTGCACATCCTCGGGGGCAACGTAATCCCGGCCCTCCAGCAGCGCCCTCGCCTGGGCGGCGCGGAGCAGGGAAATGGCGGCGCGGGTGGACACGCCCAGCTGCAGCGCGGGGCTCCTGCGGGACGCGGCGGCGATTGCCGAGATGTAGGCGCGGACCTCCCGGGAAGAATGCACGCCCTCCACCTCCTGCTGGAGGCGGATGATATCGCTGCTTGTGCAGATGGGACGCAGCTCCTCCATGGGCTTTTTGCCGGAGGTGTAGCGCTCGAGGATATCGGTTTCCTCCTCTGCGGTGGGATAGCCGATGGATACGCGCATGAAGAAGCGGTCCAGCTGGGCCTCGGGCAGCGGATAGGTGCCCACGAAGTCCACCGGATTCTGGGTGGCCAGCACGATGAAGGGCTGGGGAACGGAATAGGTAACGCCGTCCACGGAAACCTGGCCCTCCTCCATAACTTCAAGGAGGGAGGACTGGGTCTTGGGCGAGGTGCGGTTGATTTCATCTGCCAGGATGATCTGGCTCATGATCATGCCGGGGCGATATTCCAGTTCGCCGGTTTTGAAATTGGCGGCGGAGAAGCCGGTGATATCGGAGGGGGTGATATCCGGGGTGAACTGGATGCGCTTGAAGGAGCAATCCAGGGAGCGGGCGAGGGCGCTGGCGAGGGTGGTTTTGCCCACGCCGGGCACATCCTCGATCAGCACATGGCCGCGGCAGAGGATGGCGATCATCATCAGCTCGATGGCGCTCTCCTTGCCCACGATCACCTTGCCCACGTTATTCTTCAGCAACTGCGCAAAACGCTGCGTAACCTGCATATTTTCAATCTCCTTTGGATGTATTCCATGGTTTAGACGCCTTGCGGCGCATGTTTTGTTCCATATTCTTGCAGCGAAAGCTGCTTTACCGATTTTAGTATAGCGATTTTTTCGGGGAAATACAAGAAAATCCCCACAGCGGCAGGGATTTGTGCTATAATGTTTACTATATTGTCGCAATTGCGGAGGTGGGAATTATGCGCAGGCTGATCGCGCCGGAGGATATGCTTTCCTGCGAGAAGAAGTATTTTGCGGAGAGCGGCGTGCCCAGCATTTCCATTATGGAAAATGCTGCGAAGGCGCTGGCGGACGCGGCGCTTTCCCGCTTCCCGGCGGCGGAGACCATTTACATCGCCTGCGGACCCGGCGGCAACGGCGGCGACGGCTACGCCTGCGCGCGGCTTCTGCATGAGGCTGGGAAGAAGTGCGAAATTTTCGCATCCGCCCCGGCGAAATCCCCGGATGCGGCGGAGAATTGCAGGAGGGCGATGGAGCTGGGGATTCCGGTGCATCTGGAAAAGCTGCCGGACGCAATACCAGGGGACGAGGACGCAATGTCTGCGGGTGTAATGCCGGATCTGTGGATCGATTGCCTGTACGGAACAGGCTTATCCCGGGAACCCAGCGGCCGTTCTGCCCAACTGATCTGGCGCATGATGAGCGCGCCCGTGATCGCCTGCGATATTCCCTCCGGTTTGAATGGAAATACCGGAAAGGCTTATGTTCCATGCGTGCGAGCAGACGTGACCGTGACCTTCCAGCTGGCAAAGTTCGGGCATTTCTTGCAGGACGGGCTGGATATGTGCAGGAAAGTGATCGTGGCAGACGTAGGCTTCCCGAAGGAGGTATTCAGCGGCGTTCGCCCGCCCAACGAATCCGTAGTCCTGTTTGGCATGGATTTTCATCTGCTGCGCAGAATGCGCAACACGCACAAGGGAAGCTACGGGCATTTGCTGATCATTGCCGGTTCCTTCGGCATGGCGGGGGCGGCGGCGCTGTGCGCAAAGGCGGCGCTCAGGAGCGGCGTGGGGCTGGTGACCATCTGCTGCCCGGAAGAAATCATTCCAATTCTGCAAATCCACGCGCCGCAGGCCATGTGCACGCCGCTGAGCGCCGACAATCTGAAAAAGGTTCTTCCCGGCAAGACGGCCGTCGCCATCGGCCCGGGACTTACACGGAATATCGACCCGGAGATTCTGAAAATCGTGCTGGAGAGCGGCCTTCCCGCCGTCATCGATGCAGACGCGCTGAACATACTCTCCGAAAATCCCGAACTGAAGGCGCTGCTGAAGCCCCGGCATGTGCTCACGCCCCACCCGGGCGAGGCGGCAAGATTGCTGGGACGCAAGTGCTGCGATCCCATCGCGGATGCGAAGGAACTGGCGGCCATGGGCGCAACTGTTGTGCTGAAGGGCGCGAGCCGGGTGATTGCATCCGATAAAATCAACTATATCAGTGCAAGCGGCGGATGCGGCATGGCAAGGGGC
>JAFUPT010000154.1 GCA_017481065.1 Clostridia bacterium
CCTCACCCGTTCCCTTCCGCGCCTCAGCTCGCCAAAGCCTCGGCCCTTCCAGAAACCAGTCAGGCGTTTACTCTCTCAGAATCTGACTGTTCTTTTCTTAATCTACTTTATTCGCTGTATCGTTTTCAAGGATCGTTCGTCATCGCTCGCCTGCGTTGTTTCCGCTGTTCTCGCGACAACGTTTAAGAGTATATCAAAAACAAATGGGTTTGTCAACCCCTTTTTTCAAATTTTTTGAAATAATTTTTTTGAGGGGTGAATAGGCTGGTTTTGAGGTGGTTTCGTGAAACGATTGCTACATATAATTGCGCTGATTCTTGTAATCGCGCTGGCTGTGGGCGCGGCGCACATTTCCGGCCTCCTGCCCGCAGATAACCGCGCTTTTGTAGAAAAAAAGTATTCCGGCTGGAACGGCGTTCTGCGCGCGTGGGTGGTGTCAAATTGGAGCTGCGCAGGAAGTTTTAACAGCTGGCTGAACCGCTGCGCCGGGGAATTTGAGAAGGCGCACAACGGTGTGTATGTGGAATTCACCAGCGTGACAGTGCAGGCGCTGCGGGAAATGGGCAGCTCGGGACTGCGACCGCCGGAGCTTGTGTTCTTTTCTCCGGGGATTCTGAATGATTCCAGCCTGCTGGAATATTGGGAGCCCGTGTGCATGGGCGGCTATATCTGGGTTTACAACACTGCGCTCACGGACGGCGCGCCGGATATTCCCGTGCATTTGCCGGACGATGCGGGCCGCTGTTTCAGCCTGGCGAGCATCGGCCTGCTGGGCGGCGGCTCTGCCGGGGAGATCGAGATCGAGGAGCCGGGGATCGACCTGGGCCTGCCCGCTGTATCACAAAATACGGAGATTAGCCTGGATTCCTTCATCAACGGCGAGCTTCCCGCGCTGGTGATATCGCAAAAAGAGCTGGCGCAGCTATCTTCCCTGCGGGACGCGGGCAGGGGGCCGGACTGGGCCTGCGCGGTGACCGGGCAATATGCGCTGGCGGACCAGCTGCTGATCGGCGGCGTTGTACTGCAAAATGATGAGAATGCGGCACAGCGCACGCCGCTGGCCCGGGATTTCCTGTCCTTTTTATTGGAGGAGGAGAGCCAGCAGGCGCTGTCTTCCATCGGCGCATTTCCCGTGACAAATGCAATTGCTTATACGGATTTTTCCGCCTACGCGCCCATGGAGCAGCTGCTGAAAAGCAGGGAGCAGATCATGCCGGATTTCTTTTCCGAATATCCGCAGCCCGGCGCGGCGGCGATTGTTCGGAAATATCTGGAAGGAAGGATTTCCGGCGGGGAGGCCATGCGGCTGGCAACCGGCGCGGGATTATACGAAAATACCGCTTATATAAATAGGTAGATATCCGGACAAAAATGCTTCCGAAATCACAAAAAAGCATGAGACAAAGCGTATATTTTGCCTTGATGATGTGATACGAACATGATATAATTTGGGGAGAAATGTTACATAAATTGCAGAAACACGAATATTCCGGGAGAAGAAAAATATGATGCCGCTGCCGACTGAATTTATGGAAATGATCGCAAAAATGCTGGGAGAAGAAGCCCCGGCATTTTTCGCGTCCCTTGAGGAAAAGCCCACCCTGGCGCTGCGGGTAAATCCCCTGCGAAAACATGCCCGGGAGGCCGCCGCGCCCTTCATCGCGGGCGGCGTGCCCTGGGAGGAAAATGGATATTACATCGCCGCAGGAACCCGCCCCGGCGCGGGTATTGCGCACGCCGCGGGGGCCTTTTATTTGCAGGAAGCCAGCGCGATGGTGAGCGTGGCCGCGCTGCAGCCGGTTCCCGGCGAGCGCATACTCGATCTCTGCGCCGCGCCCGGCGGCAAGACCACGCAAATTGCGGCGGCGCTGGCGGGCGAGGGGCTGCTGGTAAGCAACGAACCGGAGCCCGGCCGGGCAAAGGTGCTGGCAGCGAACCTGGAGCGCATGGGCGTGCAGAACGCCATCGCCGTAAACGCCTACCCGGACGCGCTGGCAAAGCGCTGGAGCGGATATTTTGACGCGATCCTCTGCGACGCACCCTGCTCCGGCGAGGGCATGTTCCGCCGCGAGCCGGATTCCCGCCTTGAATGGAAGCCGGGGGCCCCGGCGGGCTGCGCCAAGCGGCAGGCGGAGATTCTGGACCGCGCCGCAGAGCTATTGCGGCCCGGCGGGCGGCTGGTTTACTCCACCTGCACCTTCAATCCCAGCGAAAATGAGGATACCATTTCCGCCTTCCTCGCCCGGCGCCCGGATTTCGCAGCTGAGGATTTTGAGCTGCCGGGTCTTGGCGCCTCCACAAACGGCTGCATGCGCATCTGGCCGCACCGGGTCGCGGGCGACGGGCATTTTTGCGCGCGGCTGCGGAAATCCGGGGATGAGCGGCTTCCCGCTCCCGATTTCAGGAACGACAAGGCGGATTTGCAGCTCATCCGGCAGCTGGAGGGCGAGGTTTGCCCATTGCCCGGCAGTTTCCAGCGCTTTGCGCGGATGGGGGATTACCTTTATGCGCTGCCAAGCGAATGCCCGGATGTGAAGGGCCTGAAGCTCACCCGGCAGGGCGTATGCCTGCTGCGCATCGGCAAAAACTACATTGAGCCCCAGCATGCGCTGGCGATGGCCATCGATCCATCCGCCGCGCTGCGCAAAATTGCGCTGGATGACGCGCAGGCGGCGAAATACCTCGCCGGAGAAACGTTAAATTTTGATTGCGATAAGGGCTGGACGCTGGTTTGCTGGCAAAATATGGCGCTCGGCTGGGGAAAAGCCTCCAACGGACAGGTAAAAAATCACTTGCCGAAGGGGTTGCGGCTGAGTCTGCACCTGTGACGGGGGAGAAGTAGGAGACGTTAGGGGACTCCGTCCCCTAAAACCCCTGCCAGGGGGAATGATTCCCCCTGGACCCCTCAGTAAAAATCGCACCGGACTGGCGCGCTTTTAAAAAATAACAGAAAAATAACAATATATGTTTACGGTCGCACACATAGGTGCGCCCCTGCGGGGGAGCCGACACCTCATCAGTCATGCTGCGCATGACAGCTTCTCCTCAAGGAGAAACCTTTTGGGGACGAACAACCCCTCAGTCTGCTTTGCAGACAGCTCCCCCACGGAGGGAGGCCGAAGGCCGACTAGCGGCGTGCACACCGGATGTGCCGCCGCGTAGCCGCGACATGCTGAAAGCATGGGGCAGCCGACTCTGCACAGGGGAGCCTTTTGAGTTCTATTCCAAAATTTCTTAAAGGCACGCGTATGCGTGCCTTTTCTGGGGTTTCCAAAGGGACACTGTCCCTTTGGTCGGGGGCCTGGGGGCGGACAGCCCCCAGCGCATACCCAAATTCAATTCTTCTTAGCAGCAGCCCTGGGCCTTCATGGCCTCGGCGACCTTCATGAAGCCGGCAACGTTGGCGGCCTTTTCGTAGTTATTGCCGAAGCCGTATTCCTTGGCGGCGTTTTCTACATTATGATAGATGCCGACCATGATCTGTTTGAGCTTGGCGTCAACCTCTTCGAAGGTCCAGGAATAGCGCATGGAATTCTGGCTCATTTCGAGGGCGGAGGTGGCTACGCCGCCGGCGTTGGCAGCCTTGGCGGGGCCAAAGAGCAGGCCGTTCTCCAGGAAGCAATCGATGGATTCCATGGTAGAAGGCATGTTTGCACCCTCGGACACGCAGAAGCAGCCGTTGGCGACGAGGGCCTTGGCGGAATCGATGTTGATTTCATTCTGGGTGGCGCAGGGCAGGGCGATATCGCACTTGATGGTCCAGATGCCGTTGCAGCCTTCGGTGTAGCTGGCTTCGGGATGCACATCAATATATTCCTTGATGCGGCCGCGGCGCACCTGCTTGATTTCCATAACGGTTTTCAGGTCGACGCCGTTGGGATCGTGGATATAGCCGTTGGAATCGGACATAGCGACAACCTTTGCGCCGAGCTCGGTGGCCTTTTCGCAGGCGTAGGTGGCAACGTTGCCGGAGCCGGAGATGACGACGGTCTGGCCCTTGAAGGACTTGCCATGGGCATTGAGCATTTCCTCGGTATAATAGCAGAGGCCGTAGCCGGTAGCCTGGGTGCGGGCGAGGGAGCCGCCGTAGGAGAGGCCCTTGCCGGTGAGCACGCCGCAGTAATTGCCGGTGAGCTTCTTATACTGGCCGTAGAGATAGCCGATTTCGCGGGCGCCCACGCCGATATCGCCGGCGGGCACATCGCAATCGGGGCCGATATGGCGGTAGAGCTCATTCATGAAGGACTGGCAGAAGCGCATCACTTCGTTATCGCTCTTGCCCTTGGGATCGAAATCGCTTCCGCCCTTGCCGCCGCCGATGGGCAGGCCGGTGAGGGAATTTTTCAGGGTCTGCTCGAAGGCGAGGAACTTCACGGTGTCCTCGGTAACGGAGGGATGCAGGCGCAGGCCGCCCTTGTAGGGGCCGATGGCGCTGTTGCTCTGCACGCGGTAGCCGCGGTTTACCTGCACATTGCCCTGATCATCGATCCACGGCACGCGGAATTTCACGATGCGCTCGGGCTCCACGAACATCTCCATAACGCCCTTTTCAATATATTCGGGATGGGCGTCCACAACGGGCTCCACGGATTCGAGAACGGAGCGCACGGTAATCAGGAACTGCTTATCATTGGGATTGCGCTTTTCAACGGTTTCCATCAATTTCTTAAGATATTCATTTTTGATTGCCATGTATGAAACCTCCCCATTGAGTAAAATCGAAAATTTTGATATAAGTATACTCCCATTTGCTGCGCTTGTCTATATGTAAAAGTGTTATTATTTTGCGCAGTTTCGAGCTGTAATACTGCATCTTTCACAGATTCATAACCTGAATTCATGCCTGCATGCACATTTTGAATCCCATTCCTGCAATTTGGCAGGAAATGAATGGAATTTGCCCTCAGAAAATATGCGGAAAGCCTTGCATTGTTTACGCACAAAGGCTATAATCATTTTATATTTGTCCGGGAGGTTTTTCCCCATGAACAAGATTTTCATCCCCGAGGGATATTCTACGCCGCTGAACGTTTACGATATGCAGGTGGCCATCGAATTCATCAAGCACAATTTCCAGAAGGAGCTTTCCCACTCGCTGAACCTGCGCCGGGTTTCCGCGCCGCTGTTCGTTACGGAATCCTCCGGCCTGAACGACAACCTGAACGGCTTTGAGCGCCCCGTATCCTTTGATGTGCCCGCCGTGGGCCAGGAGGGCCAGGTGGTGCATTCCCTGGCAAAGTGGAAGCGCTTCGCCCTGAAGAAATATGGCTTCCGCGTGGGCAAGGGCCTCTACACCGATATGAACGCCATCCGCCGCGACGAGGATCTGGACAACATCCATTCTGTGTATGTGGACCAGTGGGACTGGGAAAAGGTGATCCGCCGCGAGGACAGGACTCTGGATTACCTCAAGTCCGTCGCCGGGGAGATCGTGCACTGCATCTGCGATGTTTCCGACCGCCTGCGCCGCGAGTTTTCCAGCATTGATGTGAAGCTCTCCCGCGATATGGCGGCCATCACCACCCAGGAGCTGGAGGATATGTTTCCCGATATTCCCGGCGGCAGCCAGCGCGAATCCGCCTTCCTCGAGAAGCACAAGACCGCCCTGCTGATGCAGATCGGCGGCAAGCTGCGAAGCGGCAAGCCCCACGATGGCCGCGCCCCTGACTACGACGACTGGGCCCTCAACGGCGATATCCTCTTCTGGAACGATGTGCTGGGCCGCTCCTTTGAAATTTCTTCCATGGGCGTGCGCGTGGATGCTGAATCCCTCGACCGCCAGCTCAGCATTTCCGGCTGCGACGACCGCCGGAGCCTGCCCTTCCACAAGCTGCTGCTCAATGATGAGCTGCCGCTCACCATCGGCGGCGGTATCGGCCAGAGCCGCCTCTGCATGCTGATGATCGGCTGCGCCCATATCGGCGAGGTGCAGTCCTCCATCTGGGATAAGGAAACCATGGAGAAGTGCGCCGAGGCCGGGATCATGCTGCTGTGACGGGGGAGACGCTTAGGGGACGCCGCCAAGGGACACTGTCCCTTGGAACCCTGCTGGGGCGCTGCCCCAGACCCCGCCAAAGGGCGAGCCGCCCTTTGGAAACCGCACAAAAAAGGCACGCAATGCGTGCCTTTAATATTTTAAATCCCTGTCCCACCATGGGA
>JAFUPT010000155.1 GCA_017481065.1 Clostridia bacterium
CCAGGTATCCGGAGTTTCGTGCTGGAGCTCATTTTTGAACTGCTGGCGGAACAGGCCGCAGTGGTAGCGCAGGCCGATGCCGTCGCCGGGCAGGTTCAGGGTAGCCAGGCTGTCCAGGAAGCATGCCGCCAGGCGGCCCAGGCCGCCGTTGCCCAGGCTGGGCTCGGCTTCGATTTCTTCAATATCGGAAAGGGATTTGCCATTTTCGGTCAGGATATTCCGAACTTCATCGTAAATGCCCAGGTTGATCAGGTTGTTGCTCAGCAGCTTGCCGATCAGGAATTCGGCGGAAATGTAATAGAGCTTGCGTCCGGATACGGGCCGCACGCGGCCATCGGCTTCCTGCTGCACCAATTTCAGCAGGGCACTGTAAAGTTCATGGTTATCGCACTGGGCGATGGGCTTTGTGCAGATTTCGGACAGACGGTTCTGGATATCCGGTTTCATAGAAAATAATCTCCCTCCTGCGCTGGATGCCTGCGAAATGAGCGGCGGTTGCTCCGGGTATTGTTCAGGCGGATGACGGAAGCGCGCTTTGAATCCCGCTCCAATTTTAACCATTTTTGCCGGATTCGATACGGGCCGCCGTCCGAAGAATGCCGAATGGAGAAATAAAAAGGGCGGGCTATGTGCAAAATAACGCATGGCTGCCTTTCATTTCGGGATGGATGGGCGGCAGACGATGCCTGCGATAGGGAAGGTGGAAAGATGAAGCTGCTTACGCTGAACACCCATAGCATGCTGGAGGAAAACTATGAGGAAAAGCTGGGCTTCTTCCTGGAATTTATCCTTCGGGAAGGGGTGGATATCATCGCCCTGCAGGAGGTGAACCAATCGGCGGATGCGCGGATCGCGCTTGATTCCTGCGGAATGGTTCCGCTGGAAGGGACGGATGTTCCCCTGCGGGAGGACAACCATGCCCTGCGCATTGCCCGAATGCTCAGGGCCGCAGGCTCGGAGGCGAGCTGGGCTTACCTTCCCGTCAAGCGTGGCTATGGAAGATATGATGAGGGAATGGCCGTGATGTGCCTGCGCGGCGGGATATCCGCCACGGATAGATGCACCATAAGCGGCATAAAGGATTACCAGAATTGGCGCACCCGCGCAGTGCTGGGCGTGCGGCCTGCCGGCTGCCCGGAATGGTTTTACAGCGTGCACATGGGCTGGTGGCAGGATGAACAGGAGCCCTTCGCGGGGCAGTGGAAGGCGCTGGAGCGGCATCTGGCCGGGAAGAAAAGGGCCGGGCGCGTATGGTTGATGGGCGATTTTAACGCGCCGGCGGAGCTGCGCGGGCAGGGTTATGACCTGATCGCTGGCTCCGGATGGCGGGATGGATGGCTGCTCGCGGGAAACAGGGATGCGGGATGCACCGTCCGGGGCGCAATCGATGGCTGGCGCGGCCTGCTGGATGGCGTGGATGAAGCGCAGGGCATGCGCATCGACCATATCTGGGTGAGCCAAGCAGTGGATACGGCGCGGTGCAGCGTGGTATTTGATGGAAGGCATGGGCGCGTGGTTTCCGACCACTTTGGCGTTATGCTGGAAACAAAAGGGGGAGGCTGAAGCAGATTTTCAGAAGGGTGGCGGCAGAATGGGGGAACGGCCGCGCCAAATGCGCATCTTCCCGGAGAAAACGGTGCATGATAAGGAAATTCAGGGCGGCGCGGCGGGGGCTTCCCGGCTGCCAGGCGCCGCAAAACAGGAGGAGAGAGCATGCTTCAGTTTACCTGCACCATCAAAGATCCCATGGGCATTCATGCCCGCCCCGCCGGGCTGGTGGCCCGGGCGGCGAAGGCCTATGCCGATACCACCATTACGATCGAAAGGGGAGGGCAATCTGCAAAGGCCACGCAGCTGATGCGGCTGATGAGCCTCGGCGTGAAGCAGGGGGACGAGGTGACCGTGGCGGCGGAAGGTCCCTCCGAGGCGGAGGCGATCGAGGCCATCCGGCAGGTATTCGCGGAATATCTGTAACCCGGCCCTGCGCCGGGATTTCGCCGCGCCCCGGATTGCATCTTGTCAGCGGTGGCGTACAGTGATATACTGGTACTTAAGGAATTCCGGATTGCAAGGAGGGATTGCATGTATCGAGTATTGGAACTGAATCCGCAGCTTGCACCCTATGCGGGGGATATCGACCTGCGCATGGCGCTCTACCGCACCACCAAAAAGCGGCTGCTGCCGGAGGGCGGCAGGCTCTGCGATTTTGCAAATGCCCATCATTATTTTGGGTTCCACCATGCCGATGGCGGCTGGTATTACCGCGAATGGGCCCCCAGCGCCCACCAGCTCTACCTCACCGGTGAATTCAACAACTGGAACCTCACCAGCCATCCCATGAAGAGGTTGGAGGGCGGCAACTGGGAAATTTTCCTCGCGGGGGACGAGGCCCTCTGGGATGGCTGCAAGGTGAAAACCGTTGTGGACGCCAATATGACCCGCACCGAGCACATTCCCCTCTATGCCCGCCGGGTGGTGCAGGATAAAAAAACCGTTACATGGTGCGCTGAGGTTGTGGATGATACAAAAGTATTCCACTGGACGGATGAAGGCTTTGCCGGCGAAAAGGATATGTTCATCTATGAGGCCCATGTGGGCATGGCCCAGGAGGAGGGCCGGGTGGGCACCTATCGGGAATTTGCCGATTTGGTGCTGCCGCGGGTGAAGAAGGCGGGTTATAACACCATCCAGCTCATGGCCATCATGGAGCACCCCTATTACGGCAGCTTCGGCTACCAGGTTTCCAATTTCTACGCCGCTTCCAGCTGGTTCGGCAAGCCGGAGGATTTGAAATACCTGGTAAACACTGCCCATGCCATGGGTATCCGCGTGCTGCTGGATGTGGTGCACAGCCACGCTGTAAAGAACACCGCCGAGGGCATCAACATGTTTGATGGCACGGTATGGCAGTTCTTCCACGATGGTGCAAAGGGCGATCATCCGGCATGGGGCACCAAGTGCTTCAATTATGGAAATGACGGCGTGATCCACTTCCTGCTGAGCAATTTGAAGTTCTGGATGGAGGAATACCACTTCGACGGCTTCCGCTTCGACGGCATCACCTCCATGCTCTACCATGACCACGGCCTCGGCGTGAGCTTTGACGACAATTCCAAGTATTTCTCCCTGAACACCCATGTGGAGGCCGTCACCTATCTGCAGCTGGCCAACGAGCTGATCCGCCAGGTCAATCCCAATGCCATCACCATCGCTGAGGACATGAGCGGCATGCCCGGCATGTGCCTGCCCATTGAGGACGGCGGCGTGGGCTTTGATTACCGCCTGGGCATGGGCCTGCCGGATATGTGGGTGCGCACGGTGAAGGAAAAGAGCGATGAAAACTGGGAGATCGGCAAGATGTGGGGCGATATGTGCCTGCGCAGGCCCGGCGAAAATACCATCGCCTATGTGGAGAGCCACGACCAGGCGCTGGTGGGGGATAAAACCATGATCTTCCGCCTGGCAGACGCCAACATGTACACCGATATGGATAAGGCTGTGCACAATCCTGTGATCGACCGCGCCATCGCCCTGCACAAGCTGATCCGCCTGTTCACCCTCGCGGGCGGCGGCGAAGGCTACCTGAACTTCATGGGCAATGAATTCGGCCACCCGGAGTGGATTGATTTCCCCCGGGAGGGCAACGGCTGGAGCTTCCATTACTGCCGCCGCCAGTGGAGCCTGCTGGAAAATGGTTTCCTGAAGTACCAGTGGCTGGGCGAGTTTGACCGGGATATGGTGCAGCTCGCCAAGGCTGCCGGGCTGTTCCAGCAGCGCATGGGCGACCTGTGCCTGCTGGATGAGGACGCGAAGGTGATCGTGTTCTACCGCCAGGGCCTGCTCTTTGCATTCAATTTCCATCCCGGCGAGGCCTGCGAGGAAATCAGCGTGCCGGTGCCTGCCAAGGCGAAGTACAGCGTGGAGCTGGACAGCGATGAGGCGAAGTATGGCGGCTGGGGCAATGTGGAGCACAAGGAGCTCAGCACTGTTCGTGTGAAGGGCAAGGATTATATCGAGCTCAGCCTGCCGCCGCGCACCGCAGTGGTGCTCCGGGAGGAGCGGATTGCGCCGGGCAAGGGCAAAAAATGAATGGATTGAATCCCCGCATCAGCGGGGATTTTTTATGCATTGCAGAAATGCAGGCAGTATCATTACGTTTGCAGAATGAAAAAACGGCAAAAAATTGCGTTCGTGTTATCTAAGCTGAATATAAAACGGGGAAATGGCTGGCTGAAATGGTCAAAATGCAAAAAATATTGATTTATGATTGACATATACGGGGTGCAGGTGCTATACTGTTGGCACAATCAATAAAAACGTATCGATAAATGGGAGGGAGAGCGTCAATGCTGAATTTTAACTTTTATAATCCTGCGCGCATCGTCTTTGGCCGGGGTGTTGAGGAACAGACCGGCGAACTGGTAAAGAAGTATGGCACCAAGGTTCTGCTGCACTACGGCAGCGGCTCTGTGAAGCGCACCGGTGTGCTGGACAAGGTGAAGAAATCCCTGGATGCAGCGGGCGTTTCCTATATTGAGCTGGGCGGCGTAAAGCCCAATCCGCGCCTCTCCCTGGTTCGGGAGGGCATCGAGCTCTGCAAGCGCGAGGGCGTGGATTTCATCCTGGCAGTCGGCGGCGGCAGCACCATCGATTCCTCCAAGGGTATCGCTGCGGGCGTGCTCTACGACGGCGATATCTGGGATCTCTATCTCTATCCCGACCGCCAGCCGGAAAAGGCCCTGCCTGTGGGCGTGGTGCTCACCATCCCGGCGGCGGGCTCCGAATCCTCCAATGCTTCCGTTGTTACCAACGAGGATGGCTGGATGAAGCGCGATATCTGCGATGAATGCATCATTCCCCGCTTCGCCATTATGAATCCGGAATTCACCTTCACCCTGCCGCCGTACCAGACCGGCTGCGGCGCCAGCGATATCCTTGCGCACATGATGGAGCGCTATTTCACCCAGGTGGACCATGTGGATTTCACGGACCGCCTGCTGGAAGGCGCTATGCGCACCGTGATCAACAATGCTCCGATCGTGATCAATGAGCCGGAAAATTACGATGCCCGCGCGGAAATCATGTGGGCGGGTTCCCTTGCCCACAACGGCCTGCTGAACACCGGCCGCGAAGGCGACTGGGCCAGCCATGAAATTGAGCATGAGCTCAGCGGTATCTATGATATCGCCCATGGTGCGGGCCTGTCTATCATCTTCCCGGCGTGGATGCGCTATGTGTGGCGCGATAATCCGGCGCGCTTTGTGCAGTTTGCCCAGCGCGTGTTTGATGTGGATCTCGCTCAGGCGGAGACGGAGGCCATCGTAAACGAGATGATCTACCGCCTGGAGGCCTGGTATCGCAGGATCGGCATGCCCACCCGCTTCAGCGAGGCTGGATTGGATGATACCCACATCGAAGAGATGGCGAAGAAATGCATGATCAACCGCGAATGCACCGGCCACTTCCGCAAACTGGTGGAAGAAGATGTGGTGGCCATCTATCGCTTGGCATTGTAATTTTATAAACGTTTGCTTGCGAAATCGCCCGCTCCCCGGAGCGGGCCGCAGGCATATATTTTTCTTATGGAGAAAACGATACGAATTTTAGGTGATTTTAGTTTTGAAAAGGTTTAGAATTTGATAAATCAAAAATGGAAAAATAAGTTGTCATACAACTAGAAAATCGTTTTGTTCGCAATATCAACCTATAAATTGCAAAAAATCCAGCCAGAATTGCCAAACAAATAAAAAATGTACTTGACAATTACAGTACATCATGGTATTATGTGGGCAAATAAAAACGTATCGAGTTTTTTCACGTTCCGTTCACCCGTTTCCACAGCAAAGTACGGGGAAGCAAAACAAACAACATATAGAAAGGATGCGAAGGCAATGGACGCAGCTCGCCGCAAGGAATTGGCCCTCACGGCCATGAAGATCCGCACGGTTGGCCTCGAAATGGTGAAGACCGCACGTTCCGGTCACATTGGAGGCGCGTTTTCTCTCTCGGAGATCATGAGTGTTCTTTATTTTGACAAGATGAATATCGATCCCGCAAATCCCAAGTGGGAGGATCGCGACCGCTTTGTGCTCTCCAAGGGCCATTGCACCGTTGCACTCTATCCTACCCTGGCGCTGAGAGGCTTTTTTGATTGCGAACTTCTCAAAACGTTTCGCAAGGCAGATGGCCATCTCTCCGGCCATGCTGAAATGAAGTATGTTCCCGGCGTGGATATGTCCACCGGCTCCCTGGGACAGGGCTTCTCCACTGCGGTGGGCATGGCTGTGGCCGCCAAGGTTTCCAAGAAGGATTATTACACCTACGCAGTTCTTGGCGACGGCGAAATTCAGGAAGGCCAGATTTGGGAAGCCTGCATGTATGCCGGCGCCCATGGCCTGGACAACCTGATCGCCATTCTGGACAGCAACAAGGTTCAGCTGGACGGCACGGTGAAGGAAATCCT
Source organism: Clostridia bacterium (assembly GCA_017481065.1). The sequence continues at coordinate 6,464 of JAFUPT010000155.1, forward strand.
CGACACCGGCGATTTGAAGGCCAAGTTTGAGAGCTTCGGCTTCCATACCCAGTCCATTGATGGCCACAATGTGGAAGAAATTGCAAATGCAATCGATATCGCCAAGGCCACTCCCGGCAAGCCCCACATGATCATTGCCAACACCGTAAAGGGCAAGTGCATCTCCTTCATGGAGGGCCGCAGCGCCTGGCACGGCAAGACTCCCAATGATGAACAGTTTGATCTTGCCTTTGCAGATCTTGCGGCGATTACGAAGGAGGTCGAGAAGTAATGGCAAAGGTTGCAACCAGAAACGCCTATGGCGAGGCGCTTGTACAGGTCGGCGAAAAGAACGACAAGGTGCTGGTGTTTGATGCAGACGTAAGCACCTGCACGATGAGCTGCCATTTCGGCGAGAATTTCCCGGACCGCTTCTTCAATGTGGGCATCGCGGAAGCCAACATGGTGGGCATGGCTGCCGGCGCGGCATCCTGCGGCTACACCAGCTTCCTGAGCACTTTCGCCATGTTCGCAGCGGGCCGCTGCTTTGACCAGATTCGCAATACCCTGGCCTACCCGGGGCTGAATGTAAAGGTAGTCGGCACCCACGCCGGCCTGACCGTCGGCGAAGACGGCGCGACCCATCAGTGCCTGGAGGATATCGGCATCATGCGCGTAATCCCCGGCATGACCGTGGTCTGCCCGGCAGACGGAAATGAAACCATCGAAGCCGTGCATGCGCTGGCAGAGATGAAGGGCCCCGCTTACCTGCGCCTCGGCCGCATGGCCCTGGAAACCGTGACCGGCGCCGAAGGCTATAAGTTTGAACTGGGCAAGGCTGCTAAGCTGCGCGAAGGCAAGGACGCCACCGTCATCGCCACCGGTATCATGGTGGGCATGGCGCTGGAAGCGGCAAAGAAGCTGGAGGCGGAAGGCATTTCCGTGCGCGTGCTGGATATGCACACCATCAAGCCCCTTGATAAGGAAGCCATCCTCGCGGCAGCGGAAGAGACCGGCGCGATCGTGACCGCCGAAGAGCATAACGTGCTCTGCGGCCTGGGCAGCGCGGTGGCCGAGGTTGTATCCGAGATGGATAAGCCCGTGCGCGTGCTGAAGGTCGGCACCGAGGATACCTACGGCCGCAGCGGCAATGCAGACGCCCTGCTGGAGATGTACGGCCTCACCAGCGAAGCCATCGTGGAAAAGGTTCGCCTGGCGGTATCCAAGAAGTGATGCAGGTTCCCTGAACAATCATTTAAAGAGGTAATTGAAATGCGTCAGATTAAGGCACAGAAGCTCACCAAGGAAGCCTTTGCTCCCTACGGCGGCTATGTAAATATCACCGAGCCCAGCGGTTTTCATATGGGCGATTTCTACAACGACCAGCTTCGCCTGCATGTGAGCGGCGAGCACAACATCGCCTTCTCTCCCCTGGTATTCCATAAGGCGGAGAAGATGATTGTTGATAAGGCTGAATACCACAACTCCACCGGCGAGGGCATCGTGGTGATGGATGATGATGTGGTGATCCATGTGGCGCCCGCATCCGGCGATCCCGTTCCGGAGCTCACCGAGGCCTTCCTGGTTCCCAAGGGCACCATGGTATGCCTGAACCTGGGCGTTTGGCACTGCGGCGGCTATTGCCTGAATAAGGATGAGGCCCATGTGCTCATCGTGCTTCCCGAGCGCATCTATAAGAATGACTGCATCGTGGTGGACTACGATGAAAAGGATTGGATGGAAATTATCCTGTAATTCCAGGATTTCCCAATAGAAATTGGAGGTTTGAACTATGGCAAAGCATGTAATGGAGCAGTTCTCTCTGAAGGATCGCGTCGCGATCGTAACTGGCGGCGGCCAGGGACTGGGCAAGTCCATGGCGATCGCTCTGGCACAGGCAGGCGCAAACATCGTGATTGCAGCCCGCCGCCTGGAAACTGCAATGGAAACCAAGGCTCTGATTGAGGCTGAAGGCGTGAAGTGCACCGTAATCAAGACGGACGTTCGCGTGGATGAAGACGTAGCCAACATGGTGAGCGAAGTTATGAAGGAATACGGCAAGATCGATATTCTGGTAAACAACGCAGGCCACTGGCGCGGCGACGACGCTGAGAAGGTCACCACCGAGGACTGGCGCGAAGTTATCGATATCAACCTCACCGGTCCGTTCATCTGCTCCCGCGAAGTGGGCAAGGTGATGCTGGAGCAGGGCAAGGGCTCCATCATCAATATCGGCTCCATGTCCGGTATGATCGTAAACACCCCCCAGAACCAGTGCGCTTACAATGCATCCAAGGGCGGCCTGATCATGCTGACCAAGTCCATGGCTACCGAGTGGGCAACCCGCGGCGTGCGCGTAAACTGCCTCTGCCCCGGCTACATGCGCACCGAGATGAGCGAGTGGCGCTACCACGATGAAAACGAACTGAAGGGCACCGTCGGCCGCTGGTTCTCCATGTCTCCCATGAACCGCAGCGGCATGCCGGATGAGCTGATGGGCGCCATCGTATATCTGGCAAGCGATGCAGCTTCCTTCACCACCGGCGCAACCCTGCTGGTAGACGGCGCATACACCGCCTGGTAAGCATTCTTACCTATTTAATTTGATTCAGTTTTTGCTGGTTTTCAGCAAAGAAAAATATGAAAGGACGGTATCTCCTAATGAAAAAGATTCTGGTTCTCGTACTCGCCCTGATCCTCGCTCTGGGCACCTGCACCGCTTTCGCTGAAGGCGGCATCAAGATCGGCTGCTCCATCGCCGACCTCGCAAACGTATTCTACGCTGACATCACCGACGGCATGAAGGCCGCCATGAACGAAGGCGACGAGCTGATCATCACCGACGCCGCTTTCGACCAGGCCAAGCAGATCGCTGACATCGAAGACATGATCCAGCAGGGCGTTTCCGTAATGCTGGTTGACCCCGTTGACTCCGCTGCCATCCGCGCTTCCCTGGAAGCCTGCGCAGCAGCCGGCATCCTGGTAGTTGCTTTCAACAGCCCCTGCGACGATGTTGACCTCGTAGCCTGCACCGTTGCTACCGACAACTACATGGCCGGCACCCTGATCGGCGAAGCTCTGGCCAAGGAGCTCGGCGGCAAGGGCAAGATCGCAATGCTGACCTACGACGTAGCAGTTGTTTGCTGGGATCGCGCAGAAGGCTTCGTAGAGGGCATCTCTGCATATCCCGAGATGGAAGTTGTTGTTCGCCAGGAAATCACTCCCGGCACCGACACCGCCCTGCCCGTAATGGAGAACATCCTGCAGGCTTATCCCGAGGTTACCGGCGTATTCTGCCTGAATGACCCCTCCGCTATCGGCGCTGCTGCTGCTGTTCAGGCTGCTGGCCTGGGCGACACCATCAAGATCGTTGGCGTTGACGGCTCCGACGACGGCAAGGCCGCTATCGCAGATGGCCGCATGCTGGCTTCCGCAGCCCAGTCTCCCGTTGACATCGGCCGCCTCTCCATCGAATCCGCTTATGCCATCCTGGCTGGCGAAGAAGTAGAGAAGGACGTTAAGGTTCCCTCCTTCCTGGTTGACATCAACAACTGCAACGCATAAGCTCTCCTTCGGATGCCGCGCATGGGTCGGCCCATGTGCGGCATCCCCTTTTGAAAACGGACGATCAATGACTAGAAGAAAGCAGTGGTGACAGCAATGGCGGAAACCTATTTCCTCGAAATGGAGCACATCTCCAAAACCTTCCCCGGCGCGAAGGTTCTACATGACATTGAGCTTCGCATCAAAGCAGGTGAGGTGCGTGCGCTCATGGGCGAAAACGGCGCAGGCAAGTCCACGCTGATCAAAATCCTCGGCGGCATTTATTCCATGGATGCCGGCGGAAAGATCGCCATTTCCGGCAATCCTGTAACCATCAAAAACGTAGAAGATGCCCGCGCTCAGGGCATCGCCATCATCCATCAGGAGATTTCCCTGGCGGACAATATGACCGTCTATGATAATCTCTTCATGGGCCGCGAGGTTATGGGCAGCTCCAAGATGTTCATCAACGATAAGAAGATGATCGAAGTGGCCCAGAAAACCCTCGATGATATGGAGATTGATGTGGATGTGCGCTCCAAGGTGCGCGAGCTCTCCATCGCCAAGCAGCAGATGGTGGAAATCTCCCGCGCGCTGATGTTCAATGCGCATCTCATCGTAATGGATGAACCCACATCCTCTCTCACGCAGATCGAAATTGAACAGCTCTTCCAGCAGATCGATAAGCTGAAGAAGGCTGGAATTGCTGTAATCTATATCTCCCACCGCATGGATGAAATCTTCCGTGTGGCGGATTCCGTAACCGTGCTGCGCGATGGCCACCTGATCGGAACCCGGCCCGCTGCCGAGCTCACCCAGAAGGATCTGATCACCATGATGGTCGGCCGCGAGCTTTCCGAAATCTATGGCGGCAATGTGCACCATGATATCGGCGAAACGGTGTTGGAAGTGAAGGGCTTCAAGAACAGCCGCCTGAACGATGTGAGCTTCAAGCTGCACAAGGGCGAGGTGCTGGGCTTTGCGGGCCTGGTCGGCGCAGGCCGAAGCGAGCTTGCCCGCGCGATCTTCGGCATCGATAAGCTGGAGGCCGGCGAGCTTTACTTAAACGGCCAGAAGGTGGAAATCAAGCATCCGGCGGATGCGATCAAAAACGGCATCGGCTTCGTTCCTGAGAACCGCAAGCTGGAAGGCCTGTTCCTCACCAACACCATCAAGTACAACATGACGATTCCGATCCTGGAAAAGTTCATCGGCCTGGTGGGCGTGAACCGCAAGAAGGAAATGGGCATTGTGGATAGCTATGTGCATGAGCTCTCCATCAAGATGACCGGCGTGGACCAGCTCACCAATTTCCTTTCCGGCGGCAACCAGCAGAAGGTGGTTGTTTCCAAGTGGCTCTCCACCGAGCCCTCCATCCTGATCCTCGATGAGCCCACCCGCGGTATCGACGTGGGCGCCAAATCGGAGATTTACCATCTCATATTTGAACTGGCGCAGAAGGGCGTGGCCATCATGATGATCTCCTCGGAAATGGAGGAAATCATCAACCTCTCCGACCGCATCATCGTTCTCCACGAGGGCGATTTGACCGGCGAGCTCGATAACAAGCCCGGCAGCCGGGCTTCCCAGGAAGAAATCTTACTGCTTGCATCAGGAGGAAAAGGCAATGAAGAATAAGGAAAGCAATCACAACAATTCCGTTGGCGGCGCAATTGCACGTCCCTTCGTTAATTACTTCAAGAGGAATTCCGGTATCCTGATCGGCCTGGCCCTGCTGATCGTAATCCTGAGCATCGCCACCCCGAACTTCATGAACAGCAAGAACCTGCTCACCGTGCTGCGCCAGATCTGCCAGAACGCCCTGCTGGCCTTCGGCATGACCTGCGTGCTCATCGTAGGCGGCATCGACCTTACCGTAGGCTCCGTATTCGGCGTCAGCGGCGTTGCGATTGTTATGCTGCTCAATGGCGGCATGGCCCTCATCCCCGCATTCGTCATCTCCATGCTGCTGGGCATGGTGATCGGCGCAGTGAACGGTACCATCATCGCCTTTACCGGCATGCCTCCGTTCATCGTAACCCTGTCTCTGCAGCAGGTTATCCGCGGCATTGCATTCATCATCACCAATGGCCGCGCCGTGAGCAGCAAGCATACGCTGTTTAACTCCATCGGCAACGCTTATTACTTCGGCATCCCCGCTCCGATTTACTTCGTCGCGGTGTGCATGATCATCATTTCCGTTATCCTCTACCACACCAAGCTGGGCAGGAGAATGTATGCCATCGGCGGCAACACCAATGCAGCCAAGTTCTCCGGTATCCGCATTCCCCGCGTTGTGATCAGCGCCTACACCATCTCCGGCGCCATGGCGGCCCTCTCCGGCATCATCCTTGCCAGCCGCATGTATTCCGGACAGCCCACCGCTGGTGAAGGCTATGAATCCGATGCAATTGCAGCTTCCGTACTGGGCGGCGTCAGCTTCAGCGGCGGCGTCGGCACCATCGGCGGCGTTATCTTGGGCGCGCTGGTTATCGGTGTGCTGAACAACGGCCTGAATCTTCTGAAGGTGTCCTCCTATATGCAGATGGTCGTTAAGGGCATCGTAATCATCGCAGCAGTCGGCGTGGATATCCTGAAGAACCGCGCCAGCGCCAAGGCCTGATCGCCGCATTACCCCGCGCCGGGAAACTCGTTTCCCGGCGCTTTCTGTAAACCTGATGCGCCGAAGTAAGCATTGCTCCGGCGCAGATTCCAGAAAGATATATGGAGAAAGATATGAAGCATTATGTAATTGGCGTGGACTACGGCAGCGATTCCGCGCGCACCATTGTGGTGGATGCGCGCACCGGCGATGAAATTGCCCAGGCAGTGGTGGGCTATCCCCGCTGGCTGGCTGGAAAATACCAGGATGCGGGCAGGCGCATGTTCCGCCAGCATCCGCTGGATTACCTTGAGGCGCTCACTGTGGGCGTGCGCAACGTGGTTGAGCAGGTGGGGGAGGAAGTGCGCCGGAATATAGCCGCCATTTCCATCGACGCCACCGGTTCCACGCCCTGTCCCGTGGATGAGGAGGGCACGCCGCTTGCCCTGCTGCCGGAGTTTTCGGATAATCCCGGCGCAATGTTCCATCTCTGGAAGGATCATACCGCCACCCGGGAAGCGGACGATGTGACCCGCGTGTTCCGGAATAACCCCGATGGCGTGGATTATACCGTACACCAGGGCCCCTATGCCTCCGAGTGGTTCTGGGCGAAGATACTCTACACCATTCACAGCGATCCGGATGTGCGCGCCGCCGCCTATTCCTGGGTGGAGCACAGCGATTGGCTGCCCTCCCTGCTGGCCGGAAATACGAAGCCGGAAACCATGTACCGCTGCGCCTGCGCGGCCGGCCACAAGGCATACTGGCATTCCGATTGGAACGGCCTGCCCTCCGAGGCCTGCCTGGCAGAGCTGGATCCCTATCTGGTGCAGGTGCGCCGCACTTATGGCGCGGGCCCGCTGCCCTCCACCCACCGGGTGGGAACCCTCACGCCGGAATGGGCGCAGCGGCTGGGCCTGGAAGAGGATGTAATCGTGGGCGGCAGTTCCTTTGACGCCCATGCAGGCGCGGTCGGCGCAGGTGTGAACGGAAAAACCATGGTGGTCAACCTCGGCACTTCCGCAGTGGACCTGTTCGCCGCGCCGGGCGAAAAGTTTGCCGGCAAGGATATCTCCTGGGTATCCAATGCGGCGGAGAGCAGCATCATTCCCGGGCTCACCGGACTGGAAACCGGGCAGGCGTCCTTCGGCGATGTGTTTGCCTGGTTCAAGAAGATGGTGCTCGGCCCCTCAAAGCAGCTGGTAAAGCAGAGTGCAATTTTGAGCGGGGAGCAGAAGGAAGCGCTGATTGCCGAGATGGATGATAAATTCCTCATCCAGCTGCAGCAGGAGGCGGAGAAGCTGGATACGGATGAAATCCCGGCGGCGCTGGATTGGTTCAACGGCAGGCGCTATCCCTGCGTGAACGAGCTGGCGAGGAGCGCCATTGCCGATCTGAACATGGGCACCACCGCCGCGCAGATTTATTACGCGCTGGTGGCTTCCGCAGCCTTCGGCCAGAAGCGCATATTGGATGCGCTGGCGGCGGAGGGCATCGTGGCGGAGCGGCTGGTGGCCGTGGGCGGCATTGCCCAGAAGTCCAGCTTCCTGATGCAGATGCTTGCCGATGTGCTGGGCAAGGAAATTCATGTATCCCGGGCAACGCAGGCATGTGCCCGCGGCGCGGCCATTTACGCGGCTGTATCCGCAGGCTTGTACGGCAGCATTGAGGAAGCACAGGAAGTGATGTGCGAAGGCATACTCTGCAGCTATGTTCCCGATGCGGGGCGCGCGGCGCGCTACGGCAAAATGTATGCACGCTACCTGGAGCTCTCCGCCTTTGCGGATCCGAAGCTCGTGCGCTGACGGCGGTATTATGACTTTTTGTGCTTGACACTGGAAGTTTTATGCAATATAATCATTATTAAATCATTGTAATGGGTGAGAGTTGTTCATATGCAAACAAATGCGAACGTGACCATCAAGGATGTAGCCAACCGGGCCGGAGTAGCCGTCTCAACCGTATCCCGCGTGATCAATAATCTTGATTATGTCAGCATGGAGACCCGCAAGAAGGTGCTCGATGCGATCAATGAATTGGGATATGTGCACAATTCCATCGCGGCGGCGATGAAAACCGGCAAGACGCGGCTGATTGTGGTTGCGGTGCCGGACCTGATCAATGATTTTTTCCATTCTGTGGTACAGGGCGTGGAGGAAATTTTCAACCAGAAGGGCTATTACACGCTGGTGTTCAACACGAATGAGCTTCCCTCCAAGGAGGAAGAGCTCTTCAGCGGCGTGTTCGGCAAGCTGGTGGACGGCGCGATCCTCATTCCTGCCGTTGAAGACCCGCACTTCTACAAGCAGCTGCAGATTCCGCTGGTGCTTGTGGACCGTACCCTCGGCCATATCGATACCGTAGTGATTAATAATTATAAGGGCGCATACATTGCCACCAAGGAACTGCTGGACAAGGGGCATACCCGCATTGCCATACTCAACGGCGACCGCAACCGCGATTTCACCATCGCCACCAACCGCTACGATGGCTTCCTGGCCGCGATGGGCGAATACGGCGTGCCGGTGCGGGATGAATATGTGCGCTATTGCCGCTGGGAGCAGAGCTCCGGCTACGCTGCCTTCGGCGAACTGCTGAACATGAAGGAGCCGCCCACGGCGGTGTTTGCCACCAACAGCCAGATCGGCATCGGCTGCATGAATTACCTGCGGGAGCATAAGCTGGTGGCGGGCAAGGATATCTCCCTGGTCTGCTTCGATGATTCCCTCATGGCGCAGATCAACCAGCCTGGCGTGACGGTTGTCACCCGGCCCACCATCGAAATGGGCCGCATGGCGGCGCGCATGCTGCTGAACATGCTGGAGGGCAAGCCCAATCCCCACAACCGCTATATGCTGGATGTGCATCTCACCCGCAGAGGTTCGGTGGCAAACCTGAAAGAAGAATAAATATCCGAAGGCCCCGGCAAAGTCGGGACCTTCTTCATTTTTCCCCGGCGCAGGTTTCCTTGCGGGCGGGAATGTGGTATAATGCAAGCAGCTTTATTCATGAAAGGATGCGGAATATAATGAGCGCATGTATTCTTGCTTTTGATATCGGCACCAGTGCTGTGAAGGCTTCGCTGGTTTCTCCGGAATTGAAGGTGCTGGCCGAGGCGGCCCAGGCTTACCAGACCCATTTCCCGGCGCCCCAGCATGTGGAGCAGGACGCCCGGGACTGGTGGACTGCCGCAGTGGGCGCCGCCCATAAGCTCTTTGCCGCCCAACCGGAGATGGCGGCGCAGGTGGCCGGCATCGGCGTGAGCGGCCATATGCTGGGCCTGCTGCCTGTGGATGGCGCGGGCAATCCGCTTACCCCGGCCATGATCCATGCGGATAACCGCGCCATGGCCCAGGTGAAGTGCGTGGAGAATGAGATCGGCCTCGACCGCATCTATACCCTCACCGGCAACACCCTGAGTCCGGCGGCCCCGCTGTGCAAGGCCATGTGGCTGAAGGAGGAGCGCCCGGAGCTCTACGCGAAGACCGCCCGCTTCCTCCAATCCAAGGATTACCTGAATTTCCGCCTGACCGGAAATATGGATTCTACTGATCTCTCCGATGCATCCCATGCCATGGTGATCGATATCCGGGAAAAGAAATACCTGGATGATGTGTTTGCCGCGCTGGGCATTGATGGCGGCCGCTTCCCGCAGCTCCACAGCTCCACCGATGTGATCGGCCATCTCAGCCCGGAAGCTGCGAGGGAACTGGGCCTTGCTGCCGGAATTCCCGTAGCGGCAGGCGGCGGCGACGGCGCGTGCGCGAATGTGGGCGCGGGTATCGGCGCGAGCGGCGATGTGTACTGCTCCCTGGGCACCACGGGCTGGATCGCCTGCAATATGGATGAACCCTACCTGGATCCCCAGCGCCGGGTGTTCAATATTCTCTCCCTCGACGGTGCGCACAGCGGCGTGTTTGGTACGGTGCAGTGCGTGGGCCGCTCCATCGACTGGGCGCAGAAGCTCTATGTGCCCGAGGGCATTGATGAAATGAACCGCCTCGCCGCAGAGGTTAAGCCTGGCAGCGATGGCCTCATCTTCCTGCCCTATCTGGAAGGCGAGCGCACGCCCATGTTCGATCCGCTGGCCCGGGGCGTGTTCTTCGGCATCCGTCCGGACCACGACCGCAGGCACTTTGCCCGCGCGGTGTTCGAGGGTGTGAGCTACGCGCTGGCCGGCGCAGTGGATATCATGCGGGAGCAGATGGAAATCCGTGAAATGCGCATCATCGGCGGCGGCGCGAAGTCCGCGCTCTGGCGGCAGATCATCGCCGATACGGGCCGGGTTCGCATCCGCGGCGTGGATGCATCGGCGGACGCCGCCACCTCCATAGGCGCGGCGGCAGCGGCAGGCACGGCAGTGGGCATGTTCTCCGGCATCGATGAAGCTGTGAAGCGCATCGCCATGACCGACACCACCTCCCCGAATCCCGGGCTGGAGGCCCTCTATGCCGACCGCATGGAGCTCTACCAGATGCTCTATCCGGCGTTGAAGAATGCCTTCCACCGGGAAAACAGGTATTGATATGAAGCTGTATTTCGTGAACGAAGATAAATGCGCTGCGGTTTCCGGCGGCACGCTGATGCAGGCGATGATCGAAGCGGGAATCGCTGTCGACGCGCCCTGCGGCGGCCACGGCAGCTGCGGAAAGTGCATCGTGGAGCTGCGCAGGCCCGGCTCCTGGGTATGGGAACGGGTGCGCGCCTGCCAAACTGCGGTGGATTCCGATATGGAGATTAGAACGCTCCGTTCCGGAGAGCTCAGCGTGCTCACCGGCGGCTCCGGCGGGGAAATTCCGTGGAAGCCCTGTGCGGAGGCTGTGCAGCTGCAATTGCCCCGGCAGGCGCTGGGCAAAAATGCCTCCGCTTGGGACAGGCTCACTGCCGCGCTGGAGGCGGCCACGGGCCAAAATGCCTGGCAGCCGGAGCTCAGCCTCCTCGACAAGCTGTGCAGGCTCGACCGGGAAAATGGCGGCGCGCTCTGGGCCGTAGTGGGAGAAAACCGCGTGCTGGACGTCTCTGCGGAAGAGCCGCGGGTCTGCATGGCGGCTTTTGACCTCGGCACCACCTCCATCGCGGGCTACCTGATCGAAAATGGGAAGACCATCGCCGAGCTGGGCGCGGGCAATCCCCAGGCGAAGTTCGGTGCGGATGTAATCTCCCGGGCGGAGTATGCGCTGGAGCACGGTACCCGGGAGCTGGCGGACTGCGTGCGAACCGCCGTCGATGAATTACTGGGCAGGCTGTGCGCCGAAGCCGGGGTGGAAAGGAGCAGTGTTTTCGCCGTCGCCGTCGCGGGCAACAGCTGCATGCACCACCTCTTTCTGAATATCAGCCCCGAATCCCTCGTGCGCGCCCCCTATAACCCCGCCATCCGGCAGGGGCTGGCGCTGCGGGCGGCGGAGTATGGGATTTCCGCCCATGGAAATGCCCTGCTGCTGATGCTGCCGGTGATTGCGGGCTTCGTGGGCGCGGATACCGTGGCCTGCCTGCTGGCCGGGGACTGGGAGAAGCGGGAAAACTGCACCCTGCTGATCGATGTGGGCACCAATGGCGAACTGGTGCTGGGCAATAAAGAGCGCATGATTGCCTGCTCCACCGCCGCTGGTCCGGCATTTGAAGGCGCGAAGATCGAATGCGGCATGCGCGGCGCGGAGGGCGCCATCGACCGGGTGTGGATTGAAAATGGCAAGCTGCGCTGGCATGTGATCGGGGATGCTCCGGCCAGGGGCATCTGCGGTTCGGGCCTGGTGGACCTGGCCGCCGCGCTGCTGGAGATGGAAATCATCGATGGCGGCGGCAGGCTGGAGGGCGGCAGCTTTTCGATCGGGGACAGCGGCGTTGCGCTCATCCAGAAGGATGTGCGGGAATTGCAGCTGGCCAAGGCGGCCATCGCTGCGGGCATACGCCTGCTGGCCGGGAAACTGGGCGTTGCGCTTGCGGATATTCGGGAGGTGCACATCGCCGGGGCCTTCGGCAGTGCCCTGAACCCGGAAAGCGCTTGCGCAATCGGCCTGATTCCCGCCGAATTGCGGGATAAGATCCGCCCGGTGGGCAACGCTGCGGGCGAGGGAACAAAGCGCGCGCTGGCGAACCGGGAATTTTGGAAGGCGGCCCGGCGCCTGGCGGATAAGGCGGAGTTCCTGGAGCTCGCCACCCTGCCGGAATTTCAGGATGAATTTGTGGATGCGCTGGCATTCTTTGAAGAGGAATAAGATTGGAAGGGCTCGGAAGGCATTATGCCGGAAGAGCCCTTTTTGATATTATGGTTTGCATGTAATTTGCATAGTTTTGCAAAAATCGAACATCGTTTGCATAAAGGGCTTCTGGAAAAACGCGCACAGTAAAGGGAAAGAAAATTTCAAAATATTCCAATTTGCACGATTTGCATTAAATAAAATGGGTTATATATGCAAAAAGGACTTGTATTTGCGCTCCTTGTGTGATATTCTGATTAAAAATAATGTTTGTTAAGATTGCATCGATTATTGCGCAGTTTGATACAAATATGAGGAGTAGAATGCAGCTTTGCAATTCAGTTCCGCAAAAATGAAAGGAGAATTGATCGAATGAGCCAGTTCAAATTCGACCCGCCGACCGATTTCGCCTTCAAGAGCGCCGATTATGTGCCGTACAAGGACCGCGAGGTGTGCGAGCGCCTGCGGAAGATTTCGGGCGTGGACCTGGAGAAGCACATCAACCATTGGACCCATCCGGAATTCAACATTCATGTAATGATGAATCCGCATCCGGTGCTGATCGCCAGCCTGTTCACCGAGATCAAGGATACCGCCGCCCGCGGCGAGAAGTGCACGCTGATCCTGGGCAACCCGGAGCCGGACACCTATATTCCTCTGGCGCGGCTGATCAACATGTATAAGATCGACTGCAAGCATGTGAACCTGTTCGCCATGGACGAGTGGGCGGACGAGGATGGCAACATCGCTCCCGAGACCTACCAGGCGGGCTTTGCACACAGCATGCTGAAGTATTTCTGGGCGCAGATCGATGAGGAGCTGCGCATGCCGCTGGAGAACGTATATTATCCCACCACGAAGAACATCGGCAGCTATTCCAAGATTCTGAACGATATCACCGAGGGCAAGGGCGCAAACATCTGCTCCTCCTCCCCGGGCTGGACCGGGCACATGGCCTTCATTGACCCGGTGCCGGACTTCATGCCCAGCGAAGTGGTCTTCAAGAAGGAATACCTGGAAGACAAGGCCGCGATGGATAAGTACATCGAGGAATACAAGAAGTATTATCTCACCCAGGAAGCGAAGATCGTGACCCTGCACCCGCTGACGGTGGCGCAGAACAGCCTGCACGGCGTGTTCGGCCAGAGCGGCTACATGCAGGCAGTGCCGCCGAAGGCCGCAACGATCGGCCCGGTGGATGTGCTGCGTGCCCGCAAGCGCATTGAAGTGCATGCGCTGATGACCAACGGCACCTTCTCCAGCTGGCAGCGGATGACGAGCCGCCTGGTGCTGCATGGTCCGGTGTGCCCGGAAATTCCGAGCAGCATGCTGCAGCTGATGCCCACCGAGGTGCTGGTTTCCGATGATCTCGCCGCTCCCTTCGATTGCTGGGAGAAGGTTGGCTACTAAACAACTGCGAAACCCGATGGCGCAGTGAGGGAGTTGAGAGCTTGTTATGAATGATATACTGGTCGCAAAAAATATGTCGAAGAGCTACGGCGGCGTGCGCGTGCTCAACGGCGTAAATTTCAGCCTGCGCAGGGGCGAGGTTCATGCGCTGGTGGGCGAAAACGGCGCAGGTAAATCCACGCTGATCAAATCCCTCGCAGGCGTCATCCAGCCCGATCCGGGCAGCGAAATCTATTTTGACGGAGAGCGCATCCCCCATATGACGGCGACGCGCTCCCGCCAGCTGGGCATATCTGTAATCTATCAGGATATCAGCCTGTTCCCCAACCTGTCCGTGGCGGAGAATATTTTCAGCGGCATGAAGCAGGGCGGCATCCACAATCGCGCAAAGATGCGCAAAACCGCCGCCGAAGCCCTGGCGCGCATGGGCCTCACCCTCGATCCCGATGCATTGCTCGGCGATATCAGCGTGGGCCAGCAGCAGCTGGTGGCCATCGCCCGCGCCATCACTTTCCATGCGAAGGTGATCGTAATGGACGAGCCCACCGCATCCCTCTCCTCCTCGGAGGTGGAAATGCTCTACTCCCTGATCCGCTCCCTGAAGGCGGAGGGCGTGGGCGTGATTTACATCTCCCATAAGTTTGATGAAATTTTCACCCTTGCGGACCGCATCACCGTGCTGCGCGATGGCACGCTGGTGGCCTGCGGCGATAAGGATGAATTCGATCAGCACAAGCTGATCACCCTGATGTGCGGCCGCGAGCTGCGCTTCATTCCCTACCACAACGAGGGCGAAGTGGGCGAGGTGCTCTTCGAGGTGAAGAACCTCAGCTGCGAGCCCCACTTCCGGAATGTATCCTTCCATGTGAAGAAGGGCGAGATTCTGGGCGTGACCGGCCTGGTCGGCGCGGGACGTTCGGAGGTGGCGCAGGCGGTGTTCGGTCTGCTCAAGCCCCAGGGCGGCGAGGTTTATCTCCATGGCAGCAAGGTGGAGGTGAAGAACGTAAAGGACGCCATCAGCAAGGGCATCTGCTACCTGCCTGAGGACCGGCGTGAACAGGGCCTGTTCATGACCCACAGCATGAAGGTGAACACCACTACCGCCAGCATGGAGAAAATCCTCGGCAAAATGAACCTGATCTCCGGCAAGAAGGAGCTGGATACGGCAAAGTCCTACATCAAGAGCCTGGATATCCGCCCGGCGAATACCGAGCTCAACGCGGCAAACTTCTCCGGCGGCAACCAGCAGAAGGTGCTCGTCGCCCGCTGGCTGAACGCGAGCCCGAAGCTGTTGATCGTGGATGAAGTGACCAGCGGCGTGGATGTGGGCGTAAAGACCGAAATCCACAAGCTGCTGCGCGAGCTGGCCGCCAGCGGGGTCGCCGTTGTGGTGATCTCCTCGGACCTGCCGGAAATCCTGGCCGTGTCCGACAGGATCGTGATCATGGCGGGCGGCACGGTGGCCGCCGAAATGAACGTTGAAGATGCGACGCAGGAAAATGTGCTCGAAAAGAGCTTCCTGGCAAAGGAGGGATGATGGTGCAGCGAATCATGCGCAAAGTCAAGGCCCAGAAGCGCGATCTGATCCTGGTTCTGGTCGTCGTTGCCATCAGCCTCGTGTTCCAGGCCATCAGCGGCAAGTTCCTCCGGATGAACAATATCGCAAACATCTTCTCCGGCTACGCTGTTTACGGCATCATGGCCGTGGGCATGATGCTGGTTATCTCCACCGGCAATATCGATGTATCCGTCGGCGCGCAGCTGGCGGTGGTATCGATGATTGTAAGCTCCATGGCGGTCAACGGCACGATCAACAATGCCTTCATGGCCATTGTGGTGAGCCTGGTCGCGGGCCTGATACTGGGCCTTATAAATGGATCGTTGGTGGCGCTTTTGAAGCTGCCGGCCATCATCGTAACCCTCGGCACGCTCAACATCATGCGCGGCGTGATGCTGCTCCTGCTGGGATCGAGCTGGATTTCCGGCCTGCCCAGCTGGTTCACCGCCATTGCCCGCACCATGCCCTTCGGCCTGCGCTTTAAGATGACGGCCTATGTATGGCTGGGCGTGGCAATCCTCAGCTACTTTGTAATGCACCACATGGTGCTCGGCCGCAAGGTGCTGGCCGTTGGCGCCAACCCCGAGGGCGCGGCCCGCATCGGCTTCCGCCCGGCTTCGGTGTATATCTTCACCTTCGCCGTGATGGGCCTCACCAGCGGCCTGGCCGCGCTGTTTTACACCGCGAACGTAGGCATCGCCCAGCCCATCGCCGGCAATGGCTACGAAATGACCCTCATCGCCGCAGTTGTAATCGGCGGCACCAGCTTCTCCGGCGGCAAGGTTTCCTGCCTGGGTACCTTCCTCGGCGTGCTGCTGCTGAGCATTATTGAAAGCGGCATGGTGATCTCCAAGGTGCCGGTTTACTGGCAGGAGCTGGTGAAGGGCGCGGTTATCATCCTCGCAATCCTCTCTGCCGCCATGGAAGGCATGGCCGGCCGCAGCAAGCGAAAGGAGGCGCGCGCATGAATCCGAAACTCAAGAAGGCTCTCAAGAGCAACAACATGGGCATGTTCGTGCTGCTGGTTGTGGTACTGCTGGTATTCGGCGCGATGAACCCTACCTTCCTAAAGCCGGTCAACATCGTGCAGTACGTCAACAACGGCGTGGTGCTGGCCTTCCTCACCTTCGGTCTCTCGGCCACGGTGATCACCGGCAACTATGATTATTCCGTCGGTTCCCTCACCAGCTTCGGCACGGTGATGATGGCCCTGCTGCTCAGAAACGGCGTGCCGCTGGTCTTCTCGCTGCTGATTGCGCTGGTATGCCTGTTGCTGTTCGGCGCGTTCAACGGCTTTCTGGTGGGCTATTTGAAGGTTCCCGGCATGCTGGCAACCCTGGGCACCACCTCCCTGTATTACGGCACCGCGCTGGTGCTCACCCAGGGCCAGGCCATCGGCGCGAATTCCGAGGTCTACAAGGTGTTCGGCAAGAGCGATATCGGAACCCTGCCCTTCGGCATCGTGCTGCTGGCCGTGGTATTCGTGCTCTCGGTGATCCTGTTCAACCACACCCGCATGGGCCGCAACTGGTACCTGGTGGGCACTTCCCAGGAGGTCGCCCGCTTCACCGGCATCGATCCCCGCCGGGAAATCCTCTTTGCACATGTCTATTCCGGCCTGATGTGCTTCTTCGGCGCATTGATCCTCGGCTCCCGCATGGCTTCCGGCCGCGCGGACATCGCCGATGGTTATGGCCTGCAGGCGATCACGGCGGCAGTGTTCGGCGGCGTGAGCATCAAGGGCGGCAGCGGCACCGTAGGCGGCGCGCTGCTGGGCGTAATGATCTTTACCCTGCTCACCTCCGGATTTACCATGATCGACCTCTCCCAGTTCTATAAGCAGGTTTCCACCGGCGTGCTGCTGATCGTGGTGCTCATCCTGCGCAATTTCAAGACCATATTCCCCAATGCCGCAGCCGCTTTTAAGCGGAAGTGAAATAAGGGTTTGTTCCGCGATATGCGGATAATGTTGTATAAGAAATGAGTATATCAAGGAAGGAGGAGCAATTCTTTTGCAACCGGGCGTTTCCCCCGGAAAACGGAAAAACCGCACAAGCATTGATCAATATTGAAATGGAGGAAAAAATAATGAAGAAGATTCTTGCCCTGCTGCTCACGCTCGCAATGCTGCTCAGCCTCGGCTCCATCGCACTGGCCGAAGACATCCAGACCGAAGTATCCGATTCCGTAGACGTAGCATTCGTAACCTTCATGACCGGCATTCCCTACTTTGATGATGCATGGTCCGGCGCAAAGGCAATGGCTGATGAGCTTGGCCTGTCCATCGGCTACTATGGCCCCGCTTCCAACGATACCCCCGGCCAGATCGCCATCATCGATGACCTGATCACCAAGGGCATCAAGGCTCTGGTTGTAACCTGCATGGACTCCGAGGCCGTTGTTCCCACCCTGGAAAAGGCCCGCGATGCAGGCATCATCGTTGTTACCTGGGACCTGGACGTTTCCGATCCCGCCGGCCGCGACTACTTCGCCAACATCTGCTCCAACGAGGAGATGGCCATCTTCATGGTAGACTGCATGTACAATGCACACCTGGAGACCCTGGGCGATAGCTATGAGTGGGCAATCATCACCTCTTCCCTGACTTCCGAGCAGATGATCGCTCGCTGCGATGCCATGGTTGCATACGCAGAAGAGAAGTATCCGGGCCTGAAGTTCGTTGGCCTCGAGTCCGGCGAATCCGACGCTCTGAAGAACTACAATGCAGCCGTATCCCTCATGCAGGCCAACCCGGATCTGAAGGTCATCATGTCCAACGCATCCGATGCCCTGGGCCCGATCGCTGAGGCAATCGCAGCTGAAGGCCGCATCGGCGAAGTTTACGGCACCGGCATGACCACTCCCAACCTCGCCAAGCCCGGCTTCGAATCCGGCGCAATCATCGGCGGCGGCATGCTGTGGTCTCCCGCAAAGTGGGGCCGCTTCGCTGTAACCCTCTGCAACGAAGTTATGAACGGCGCAACCTATCCCTTCGGCGAGGAATTCGAAATCCCCGGCTTCCCGAACGCCATCCAGTTCGCTGCTGACGAGTTCCGTTACAACGAGCTGCAGGAGTACACCAAGGAAAACATCAACGACTTCAACTTCTAATTTAAGCAGTCCCTGATTCATTCAGCAGATCGCGGGCAGCGCTTGGTGCGCCATCCGCCGGCTCCCTGCTTCATTGAATCATCGCTTACTTATTGGAGAATCGTAATCTGGAGGGGCCGCTTGCGGCCCCTCATTCCAAATGGAGAGAAACAAGCATGAAAATTATTGATATTTCCGGTCTCATTTCCAATCGCGCATGGAAGTATGGCCCGCCCTATCCGGATCTGAATGTTTGGGTTCGCAAGGAGTGGATGGATGGCTTCGGCGAATTCACCTTCACCCAGGTGGATGGCCTGCATGTGCTCACCGGCACCTATGTGGAAACCCCCGCCCACTATATGGGCTATGAAAACAGCTACCTGCTGGCCGATGTGCCGCTGGAAAAGCTGCTGAACCTGGATTGCGTGGTGCTGCACCTCAAGGATCTCAAGAAGGATGATGAGGGCCGCATGTATGTCACCCGGGAGGATCTGGAAGCCTGCGCCAGCGCCGGCCTGATCAAGGAGGGCGACGCCATCATCGTGGACCACGGCTGGGGCACGAAGATGTGGTTTGACCAGGATAACTTCCCCATGTCTCCCTATTTCACTATGGAAGCCTTCCAGTGGCTGCTGGCCAAGAAGCCCTATATGCTCGGCAGCGATACCGCCTGCTGGGACAACCTGAAAAATCCCTGCGGCCTGTTTGATGGCTTCTACAAGCAGAATGTGCTGATGCTGGCGGAGGTTATGAACCTCGAAGAAGTGCCGGACAAGCGCGTGAAGCTGAATGTCGTTCCCATGAAGCTGGACAATACTTGCGCAGCCCCCTGCCGCGCATACATCGTGGTCGAAGATTAATTAGAGACAAAATAAGGGACTTCGTGTATAATAAGTACACGAAGTCTTTTTCCTGCTTCCCTCTGTGGAGGGGGAGCCGTTCTTTTCGGAGGTGTATCATGGATTTTCAGGCATTGGAAAAAATCGCCCTTTCCTGCGGCTTCAGCTGCGTGGGGCCGCTGGATGCTTCCACCATCGTGCTGCGGCACGAGGTGCGGGATATGTGCGCCGCGAACCGCTGCCGCATGTACGGCAAGAACTGGAGCTGCCCGCCTGGCTGCGGGGATCTGGAGAAGTGCCGGGCAGATGTGGCAAGATACAAATCCGGCGTGCTCGTGCAGACCGTGGGCCACTTGGAGGATGAATTCGACGGAGAAACCATGATGGCTGCCGAGAAGGAGCACAAGGAGAGCTTTGCCCGCATGTATAGGGAGCTGCGCAAGGAATATCCCGGCATGCTGGCCCTCGGCGCGGGCAGCTGCACCCGCTGTAAGGAGTGCACATGGCCGGATGCGCCCTGCCGCTTCCCGGAGGAGATGACCAGCTCCATGGAGGCATATGGCATCATGGTTTACGATATCTGCCGGGACAACGGCATGAAATACAGCCATGGCCCGCTCACCATCGCCTACACCAGCTGCTTTTTGCTGGAATAATCTCCGTGAGAACCGGAGATTTTCCTTGCTTCCCCGCGAATTTTCGCGGGGCTTTCTTTTTTCCTGTGCGGAAAAGTTTACAGTGGAGAGCGCATTCTGTCGTTGACTTCATCACTTTAGTGTGGTAAAATGATAAAACACAAAAAACAAACCGGAGGTGCGCGCATGGTAGATCTTCATTCCGAATCGGTGGACCGCCTCTTTGAGGCCATACTCAAACTTGAAACCATTGATGATTGCTACCGCTTCTTTGAAGACGTGTGCACGATCAAGGAAATCCGGGATATTTCCCAGCGGCTCTATATCGCCTCCCTGCTGAACCAAGGCATGAATTACCAGTCCATCGCCCGCATGGTGGATGCATCCAGCGCCACCATCAGCCGGGTGAGCAAATGCCTGAACTACGGCAGCGGCGGCTACCGGGAGGCGCTTGATAAACTTCATCCTATGGAGGACAGGGCATGATTACCAGCATCAAAAATGAGGAGCGCATCGTATTTTCCCTGCGCTCGCTCTACGGCGGCTACGGCTATTCCCGCTATAAAATGAGCAAATTCGAGGAGTATGAGCTCTACGTCCGCAACAAGGACTTCCTGATCTCCGACAGCGTGATCACCTTCACCGATACCAATGGCAAGCTCATGGCCCTCAAGCCGGATGTCACCCTCTCCATCGTGAAAAATGGCCGGGATATTCCGGGCTATGTGCAGAAGGTGTACTACAATGAAAATGTCTACCGCGTATCCCGCGGCAGCCATAGCTTCAAGGAAATCATGCAGGTGGGCCTGGAATGCATCGGCGATATCGATTCTTACTGCATCCTGGAGGTTGTGGAGCTGGCGGCGCGGAGTCTGAATGATATCAGTGAAAATGCGGTGCTGAACATCTCCCACCTCGGCGTGATTTCTGATTTGATCGGCAATGTGGATGGAGAAACCCGGCAAGCCATCATGAACTGCATCCGGGAAAAGAATGCCCACGAGCTCTCCCGCGCCTGCGAGGCCGCAGGCATGGGGGAGAAGGCGGAGCTCCTGAACTGCCTGCTCACCACCTATGGCTCCCCGGATGAAGTGATTCCAGCATTGAAGCGGAGGATCAGCAGCCCCGCGCTCGACCAATTGGAGGCGCTGGCAAGCGCCCTCCGGGGCAGCGGCGTGGAGGATATGCTGCGCATCGATTTCTCTGTGGTGAATGATGTGAATTACTACAATGGCATCGTGTTCCGCGGCTACATCGAGGGCGTTCCCCAGGGCGTGCTCTCCGGCGGCCAGTATGACCGGCTGATGGCGAAGCTGGGCAGGAAATCCGGGGCCATCGGCTTCGCCGTGTACCTCGACCAGCTGGAGCGCCTGCATGAATCTGATAAGAAAGATGATGTGGATGTGCTGCTGGTTTATGATGAAGGCGCGGATATCGCCGGGCTCCAGCGCGCGATGGCGCGGCTGAGGGCTTCCGGCAGCGTGACCGCCCAGCGGCAGGTACCTGAAAAGCTGCGCTACCGGCAGCTGGCCCGATACAGAAATGGTGAGGTGGAAATCCTTGAAGATGCTTAATATCGCGCTGCCCAAGGGCAGACTTGGCGAAAAGGTATACGGCATGTTTGAAAAGGCGGGTTTCGAATGCCCGTCCATCCGGGAAAACAACCGCAAGCTCATCTTCGAAAATGCGGAGGTTGGCGTGCGCTATTTCTGGGTGAAGCCCAGCGATGTGGCCATCTATGTGGAGCGCGGCGCGGCGGACATCGGCGTGGCGGGCAAGGATATCCTGCTGGAGTACATGCCGGATGTGTATGAACTGCTCGATCTCGATACGGGGAAGTGCCGCATGGCGGTGGCAGCCATGGCTGATTTCCGGGATGATCCGGAGCGCACCCTGAAGGTTGCCACCAAGTTTTCCAACATTGCCCGGAATTATTATGCGTCCCAGGGCCGGGATATCGATATCATCCATTTGAACGGCTCCATCGAGATCGCCCCCATCCTGGGCCTCTCGGATGTGATCGTGGATATCGTGGAAACCGGCACGACTCTGAAAGAAAACAACCTTGTGGTGGTGGAAACCATCGTTCCCATCAGCGCCCGGCTGATCGCCAATAAGGCGAGCTACCAGTTCCGCACGGCGCAGATCGGCAAAATCATGCGGGAAATGACCGCACAGATGGAGGCGGGAAAATGATACGCATCATGAAATACGGCGAAGTGGCAAGCTCGGATATCTTCGTCCGGGTGGAGCCGAAGACAAATGTGGAGCAGATCGTAAGCGATATCATCGCGGATGTGCGGGCCAACGGCGACGCCGCCCTTAAAAAATACTGCGAAAAGTTTGATGGCGCGGTGCTGGATAGCCTGCAGGTATCCAAAGAGGAGATCGGGGAGGCTGTTGCCGCCGTCGATCCCGAATTCATCCGCATCTTGAAGGAAGCGGCGGAAAATATCCGCGCCTTCCATGAAAAGCAGGTGCGCACCAGCTTTATCATCAACAATAAGTCTGGCGTCGTGATGGGCCAGAAGGTCATTCCAGTGGACCGGGCGGGCCTGTATGTGCCCGGCGGCACGGCGGCCTATCCCTCCACCGTGCTCATGGATTCCCTGCCCGCCAAGATCGCAGGGGTTCCCGAGGTTGTGATGGTAACGCCCCCCGGCAGGGACGGAAAGATCAATCCCGTGATTCTCGCCGCCGCCAGCATCGCGGGCGTGGATAAGATATTCAAGGTGGGCGGCGCGCAGGCGATTGC
>JAFUPT010000026.1 GCA_017481065.1 Clostridia bacterium
CGGCCAGATGGCCCCCACCTCCCTGCCCGGCCAGGTAACCCAGACCTCCCCCTACGGCCGCGATGTAAACCACTGCGGCTACCCGGTGAAGATCTGCGAAATGCTCTCCGAGCTGGATGGCCCGGAATACCTGGAGCGCGTGGCCGTAAACAGCGTAAAGAACATCAAGAACGCCAAAAAGGCCATCAAGAAGGCCTTCCCGAACCAGATCGATAAGAAGGGCTTCTCCCTGGTCGAAGTGCTCTCCACCTGCCCCACCAACTGGGGCCTCAGCCCGGAGAAGGCGCTCAAGTGGCTGGAAGAAAACATGATGCCCTATTATCCCCTGGGCGTATATAAGGACAGAAGCGCAGCAAAGGAGGCCGAATAAACATGACGCATTCCTTTTTGATCGCAGGTTTCGGCGGACAGGGCCTGCTGTTCGCAGGTAAGTTCCTCGCCATCAAGGGCATGAACGAGGGCAAGGAAATCTCCTGGCTCCCCTCTTACGGCCCGGAAATGCGCGGCGGCACCGCCAGCTGCTCCGTCATCGTCAGCGATGAACCCGTGGGCTCCCCCATCGTGGATCGCCCCAATGTGCTGATGGTCATGAACCTCCCCTCCCTGGATAAGTATGAAAACTCCGTCCAGAGCGGCGGCATGATCTTCCTAGATTCCTCCCTGATCGACCGCAAGGTGGAGCGCGACGATGTGAAGGTTTTCTACGTCCCCGCCACCAAGATGGCCAACGAAAACAACATGACCCTCGCCAACATGATCCTCACCGGCAAAATCCTCAAGGAACTGGGCGAGTTCGATGATGCCAACGTAACTGCCGCGCTGAACAAGGTCGTTTCCGCAAAGCATCCCGAAATGTATGATGTCAACCTGAAGGCTCTTCAGCTTGGCCGCGATTACGAATAAACGGAGGCAAATCCCATGCTGAATATCCGCATTGAAAAAACCGCTTGCCCGAAGGCCAAGCCCGCCGATGAATCCCAGCTCGGCTTCGGCAAGATTTTCACCGACCACATGGCCCTGATCGACTGGAACCTTGAAAAGGGCTGGCATGACGCCCGCATCGTTCCCTTCGCAAATTTCTCCATCCATCCGGCAAGCACCTGCCTGCACTACGGCTCCGAAATCTTCGAGGGCCTGAAAGCCTATCGCACCGCCGATGGCAGCGTGCAGCTCTTCCGTCCCGAGGAAAATGCCCGCCGCATGATGAATTCCGCCGAGCGCCTCTGCCTGCCCCAGCTGCCCGAGGAAGATTTCCTGCAGCTCACCAAGGCCCTGGTCAAGCTGGAGGAGGAATGGGTTCCCCATTCCGATGGCACCTCCCTCTACATCCGCCCCTTCATGCTGGGCAACGATGAAACCCTGGGCGTGCACGCCGTGCATAACGCCGTATTCGCCATCATCTGCGGCCCCGTCGGCAGCTATTATAAAGAAGGCATCAACCCCGTCGGCATCATGATTGAGGACGCCGATGTGCGCGCCGTTCGCGGCGGCACCGGCTATGCCAAGTGCGGCGGCAACTATGCAGCCTCCAACCGCGCCGGCGAAAAGGCCGAAAAGAAGGGTTACAGCCAGGTTCTGTGGCTGGATGGCGTAGAGCGCAAGTATATCGAGGAAGTCGGCGCCATGAACGTCATGTTCAAGATCGCGGGCGAGGTCATCACCCCCGAACTCACCGGCTCCATCCTGCCCGGCGTAACCCGCAAGAGCTGCATCGAACTGCTCCGCGCCAAGGGCTACAAGGTCACCGAGCGCCTGCTCTCCATCGATGAGCTGGCAGCCGCCCTCGAGGCCGGCACCCTGGAAGAAGCCTGGGGCTGCGGCACAGCCGCCGTGGTCTCTCCCATCGGCAAGCTGGAATACAAGGATAATATCTTCACCATCAACGATTGCAAGATCGGCGAAGTCACCCAGCTGCTCTACGATACCCTCACCGGTATCCAGTGGGGCAAGATCGAAGATAGCTTCGGCTGGACCCAGAAGGTCTAAACACAAAATCAGAGACAACAATTCTGCTGCCCCTGAAGCTGCCTGGGCGGTTTCAGGGGCGCTCTTTAGCATTGCGGGCAATCCGGCCCGCAAAAACAAAAATGGAGGTTTCCCTACATGCGAAATATATGCCTGAGTGACATTACGCTGAAGCTGGCGGATAATGCCGCCGCCTTTTCCCTCAGCTTCCGGGAAAAGATTGAGCTCGCCAAGCTGCTGGATCGACTGAACGTGTCCGTGATCGAGCTTAGCCCCATCAAGAACCGCAAAATCGATTCCCTGCTGGTCAAGTCCATTGCGACGGCTGTCAAGCACGGCGTAGTCGCAGTGCCCGTTACCCAGGACCCCGAAAGCATCGAAATCACCTGGGCAGCCCTCAAGGAAGCCAAGCATCCCCGCCTGCAGCTCAAGGCTCCCATGAGCCCGGCGCAGATGGAATATTTCTGGCATAAAAAGCCCGAAAAGATGCTGGACGCCATCCGTGAGCTCATCTCCGCCTGCAAGGCGCTCTGCGCGGATGTGGAGCTCATCGCCGATGACGCCTGCCGCGCCGAGAAGGAATTCCTCTTCAAGGCCGTGCGCACCGCCATCGAGGCCGGCGCTTCCACCGTCACCCTCTGCGATGCGGCGGGCCTGATGTTCCCGGATGAATTCTCCGCCTTCATTGAGGATGTGAAGAAAAACGTTCCCGAAACCGAAAGCATCCACCTCGGCGTGCTCTGCTCCGATGCGCTCTCCATGGCAGGCGCCTGCGCCATGGCCGCCGTGCGCGCCGGCGCGGATGAAATCAAGGCCATCTCCTGCGATGGCGATTGCACCAACATCAAGGAATTCGCCGCCATCATGAAAAACCGCGGCGACGCCTGCGGCGTTTCCTGCGATATCCGCCACTCCGAAATCAAGCGCATCACCGATCAGATCGCGTGGATGTGCCAGGCCGGCCGCAAGAATTCCCCCTTCGATAGCAGCGTGCAGGCTTCCGCCGAAAACGGCAATGTGGAGCTCTCCGAGCATGATGACCGCGCCGCCGTGATGAAGGCCGTGGAAAAGATCGGCTACGACCTCTCCGAGGAGGACGCCGCCAAGGTCTATGAAGCCTTCCAGCGCATCGCTGCAAAGCGCGGCACCGTGTCCGCCCGGGAGCTGGATACCATCGTGGCCTCCGCCGCCATGCAGGTTCCGCCCACCTACAAGCTGGTGAACTATGTAATCAACTGCGGCAACGTGATTTCCGCCAGCGCCCACCTCAGGCTCAGCAAGGATGAAGCCATCCTCGAGGGCATCTGCCTGGGCGACGGCCCCATTGACGCAGCCTTCAAGGCCATCGAGCAGATCATCGGCCACCACTATGAGCTGGACGACTTCCAGATCCAGGCCGTCACCGAGGGCCGCGAAGCCATGGGCGAAACCATCGTGCGCCTGCGCTCCAATGGCCGGCTTTACTCCGGCCGGGGCATCTCCACCGATATCGTGGGCGCGGGCATCGATGCATACCTCAGTGCGCTCAACAAAATCGTATATGAGGAGGCGGAAGTATGAAGCTCTCCTTTTCCACCCGCGGCTGGAACGATTGCTCCTGGGATCAGCTAATCGATACCGCCGTTGAAATGAAGTTCGGCGGCATTGAGGTCTACAATGCCCATAAGCAGCCCGCCCTCTTTGAAAAGGGCGGCCCCTTCCACAAGTATGCCATCTCCGCAACGGTGCGCATGCTGAATGAAAAGCAGCTGAGCATTCCCTGCCTGGATTCCTCCTGCGATCTCTCCGGGGATGAGGCGGATGCCATCCGCGAACTCATCTGCGCTGCGGCGGATCTGCGCGTGCAGTATGTATCCGCCTTCGCATCCCGGGATGATGAAGATGCCATTCGCGCAAACATCGCCGCCATCCTGCCCCTCGCCGCCGAAAAGCAGGTTTGCCTGCTGATCAAAACCAGCGGCGTCTACGCCGACACTGCCCGCCTGCGCGATTTGATGAACCATTTCGCCTGCGATGAGCTGGCCGTGCTCTGGGATATGCACCATCCCTACCGCGACCACGGCGAAACTGCCGCCCAGACCATCACCAACCTGGGCGCGTATGTGCGCCACGTCCACCTGCGCGATTCCGATGATGCAAATACCTACAACCTCATCGGCGAGGGCACGCTGCCCATCGAAAAGATGATGCAGGCCCTCACCTCCGTAAACTACGATGGCTACATCTCCCTCGAGTGGAAGCCGGAATACATGGAGGACCTGCAGGACCGCGAGGTCATCTTCCCCCACTTCGTAAACTACATGAGCCGCTTCGAAAGCACCAAGACCATGAAGAAGCCGCTCTATTACAACAAGCGCCACACCGGCCAGTTCGTCTGGAAGAAGGATGCCCTGATCGATATGACCTTCTCCCGCGTGCTCGACCGCATGGTGGAGGAATTCCCCGATCAGACTGCCATCAAGTACACCACCCTGAACTACACCCGCAGCTACGCAGAATTCCGGGATGATGTGGATGAATTCGCCCGCAGCCTGATCGCCCTGGGCGTAAAGCCCGGCAGCCATGTCACCATGTGGGCCACCAACCTGCCCCAGTGGTACATCGCCTTCTGGGCCACCACCAAGATCGGCGCGGTGCTGGTCACCATGAATACCGCCTACAAGATTCATGAGGCCGAATATCTGCTCCGCCAGTCCGATACCCACACCCTGATCCTCGAAAAGGGCTACCGCGACAGCGATTACCAGGCCATCATCAATGAACTCTGCCCCGAGCTCATCAATACCAAGCCCGGCCATTCCCTGCATTCCCACAGGCTACCGTTCCTGCGGAATGTAATCACCGTGGGCTTCGAGCAGAAGGGCGCGATCTCCTGGGACGATGCCCTCGAGCGCGGCAAGTCCGTGCCGGTCGAGGAAGTATGGCGCCTCGCCGCCCAGGTATCCCCCCACGATGTATGCAACATGCAGTACACCTCCGGCACCACCGGCTTCCCCAAGGGCGTTATGCTCACCCACTACAACGTGGTCAACAACGGCAAGTGCATCGGCGACCGCATGGATCTCTCCACCGCCGACCGCATGATGATCCAGGTGCCCATGTTCCATTGCTTCGGCATGGTACTGGCGATGACCGCCTCCATGACCCACGGCGTGTCCATCTATCCCCTGCCCTATTTCAGCCCGAAGCCCTCCCTCGCCTGCATCCACCAGGAGCACATCACCGCCTTCCACGGCGTGCCCACCATGTTCGTGGCCATGCTGGAGCATCCGGACTTTGAAAAGACCGATTTCTCCTACATGCGCACCGGCATCATGGCCGGCTCCCCCTGCCCCATCAGCAAGATGCAGGATGTGGTGAACAAGATGAACATGAAGGAGATCACCATCGTATTCGGCCAGACCGAGGCCTCCCCCGGCTGCACCATGTCCTCCACCGATGATTCCCTGGAGGTGCGCGTGGGCACCGTCGGCCGGGCGCTTCCCGAAATCGAATGCCGCATCATCGATCCCGAGACCAATGAGGAGCTCCCCGTGGGCGAAATCGGCGAATTCGTGGCCCGCGGCTACAACATCATGAAGGGCTACTACAAGATGCCCGAGGCCACCCAGGCCGCCATCGATGAGGATGGCTGGCTCCACACCGGCGACCTCGCCTGCAAAACCCCCGAGGGCAATTACCGCATCACCGGCCGCCTGAAGGACATGATCATCCGCGGCGGCGAAAACATCTATCCCAAGGAGATCGAGGAATTCATCTATACCCATCCCAAGGTATCCGATGTACAGGTCATCGGCGTGCCCGATGAAAGCTACGGCGAGGAAATCATGGCCTGTATCGTGCTCAAGGAGGGCGAAGAGATGTCTGTGGAAGAGATGAAGCAGTACATCCGCGACCATATGGCCCGCCACAAAGTGCC
>JAFUPT010000156.1 GCA_017481065.1 Clostridia bacterium
AGGGGATCATCCCCCTTGGCGAATTCTTAAGGCGGAGCTTTAAGCAGGAGTCCAGAGGACAGCGTCCTCTGGAAGGAGGTGCACCATGAAAAAATGCCGGATTACCGTGATGAAGATGGCGAGGTATGATGAACTCATTGAAAAATACGAGAATCCCATCCAGCATGCCTGCGATATGCAGATGGGGCAGGTGTTCATCGCCAATGGTTGGGAGCGGCCGGAGGGGATGTGCCTGAGCGCGTGGGAGAGCATGTCCGCATTCGTGATGGCGCTCTCGCACGGCGGCGAGAATTTCTACGATGGTTGGATGAAAAATCCCAAATCCGCCATGATTTCCTGCAACGATGGCTTCCGCCCGGTCTCCTTCCTGGTCGAAGCGATGGACGAGGACGCGGAGTGACGGGGAGAACGGGGGTTACGCCGGGGCTCTGCCCCGGACCCCGGCAGGGACGCTGTCCCTGCACCCTGCCAAGGGGGATGATCCCCCTTGGAACCCTCAGTAAGCGATGCTGCGCATCGCAGGAAAAATATTAAAACAATGGCCTCGCTTCGAGGCCATTGTTTTTTTCAGAGGGGTCCAGGGGAAATCATTTCCCCTGGCGGGGTTCCAAGGGGCAGAGCCCCTTGGGCGTTCCCCTTACTTCCGTCTGCCGAACATGCCGCCGCCCATTTCCCGCGCGCCGGACTTCAGCTTTTTCCACATGCCGCCGAAGGAGCCGGAGGCAGCGAGGGCATAGATGGCTGCGCCAACCGCCGCGATGCCGATGGCCCATGCGATGCCCTTGGCCGCGCCGGTGTTTTTCTCAGGAACGGCGGCCTGGGCAGTGCCGCCGAAGAGTACTTCATCGATCACATCCGCCATGTATTCGGTGGCGGAGATGGCCTTGTCCTTCTCAATTTCATAGGTGCCGAATTCGAGGAGGATGGCCTGGGGATAGAGCTCCTGGTTGTAATTGCCCTTGCCGATGAAGATATCCTTGATCAGCCCGGGATAGGCCTCGTCTGCGGCGGCCTTGAGGCGCTGGGCGAAGGCCTTGTTTTCGGCGGCGTTCTGGTTGGAGCGGCCCACAAAGAGCCGCACCATGCTGGTTTCCTCGCCGTCCACCTCGGTTTCGTATTCATCGGCGTCCACGCCGTCGCGGTGGATATCAATGATGGCGTCCGGGGCCTTTTTCACGAATTCTTCCACGGTGGAGCGGGAGCGCTTGTAGGCTGCCGCATCGTGGGGCAGGAAGGACTTTTCCGAGTATTCCACGGTAATGCCCTTCTTTTCGAGGTTTTCCTTGAGGGCGTTGCCCACATCATAGATGCCGGCGTTTTCCCAGAGGGAGGAAGCGCCGTCGCCGGGCACATAGGATTCATCGGAATGGGTGGAATACATACAGATGAGCTTATCTCCGCCATCCCCGGCTTCCTCAGCGTGCGCGGCGAGGAAGGAGGCGAAGGCGGCCTCGTTCACCACCGCCGGGCCGATTTCCTCGGCAGTGGCGGTGCAGCTTTCATCATCCACGAAGGCCACGCGGTAGAGGATGTTGTCCGGGGAGATATATTCATCGCCTTCGTAGATGCGGCCTGCGCGGGTGGTGATGGCGCGGCCATCGGCGTCCACGAGGGTGTATACGCAGTCGCCGTCGTTCTCGGCGAGGGCTGCCGGGCAGAGGCAGATGAGCGCCAGCAGGCAGATCAGGAATTTCTTCATGCCTTGTCCTCCCGCACAAATTCGCCGTTGCGGAATTCCCGGGTGGGGCGCTTGGCGCCGCGCTTCATGCGCTCAATGATTTCGCCGAGGATTTCCGCCAGCAGCACGCCGATGATGCCCGCCACAACGATGCCGTCAAAGGCGCCCGCGCCGCCGAGCACAAAATCCTGGGGTACGCCCCTGGACCAGACATAGAGGGCGTTGGCGGTATCGGCCAGGATCATGCCCACCACGCCCGCGATGAAGGCGCAGCGGCGGCTCCTGCCAAAGAGATAGGCGATCAGGCCCGCGGCGAGGCCATAGAGGATCATGGGGTCCACGGTGATGGTTTCCGGCTCATCGGGGCCGAAGCGGCCGATGGCGAAGATCGCGCCGCCGGTGACGATGGAAGCGATGATGCTCCGCCAGCGCTCCCAGGCGGTATCTGCCTTGATGAAGAGATAGACGCACAGCGCCAGCGGGATCACCGCGCCGCCGAGGTTGAAGGCAAAATTGGGGGTGACGCGGATATCCGGCACGAAGCCGAGGCCGATGATCAGCGCGATGAAGAGCAGGGCCAGCTTATCGTTCAGCCGCAGCCGGTCCAGCACGCGCTGGCCTACGCCCAGCAGGATCAGGATTGCTACGATAATCAAAAGTATCATGCCGATGGTCATGATGTTCCCTCCAAATGTGTGTTTGGAAGTATTATGGCCGGATGGATGGATTTGAAACCTGCGGGCAGAAATTGGCAGAGAAAATGGAAAAGTGTAAATGGAAAGTTTTTGTAAAAACAGGCGCGTAACTATGTCCTGATTGAAATAAATGGTGTACAATGAAAGACATATGAAATGATAGGAAAGGCAAGTGGTGTGCTGTGAAAACAGCGCTGATTATTCCTGCTTACAAGCCCGGAAAGGAAATGCTGGAGCTGCTGGAGCAATTCCGGGGCAATGAAGATTTCCTGCCCGTGGTGGTGGACGACGGCAGCGGCGCGGAATTTGCGCCGATATTTGATGCGGCGCCGGATTTCTGCGTGCTGCTGCGGCATGAGGTGAATCGCGGCAAGGGCGCAGCGCTGAAGACCGCCATGAAATATATTCTTTCGCAGCTGCCGGAATGCGATCTGGCATTGACCGCCGATGCAGACGGCCAGCACAGGTATGACTGCATATTGAAGGTGAACGCCGCCGCCCGGGAGAACAGGGGCGCGCTGGTGCTGGGAAGCCGGAGGTTTGAGGGGGAAGTGCCCTTCCGTAGCCGCTGGGGCAACGGCATTACCCGGCAGGTTTTCGCCATCGCCAGCGGCAGGAAGGTGTATGATACCCAGACCGGCCTGCGGGCATTCGGCAGGGAGGCCATGGAAAAGTTCATCGCCGTGTCCGGCGAGAGATACGAATATGAAATCAACATGCTGCTCACCGCCGTGCAGGGCGGCATGCCGATTGAGGAAGTTTGGATCGAGACGGTTTACCTGAACGACAATGCATCCTCCCATTTCAATCCCTTCCGGGATTCGATCAAGATTTATGCCTGCATATTGAAGTTCTGTGCATCTTCGCTGCTGGGCTTCATTGTGAATTATGTGATGTTCCTGCTGATCGGCGCGCTGCTGCCGGGAAGCATGGCTGCCGGGCATAGCCTGCTGGTTGCAACGGTGGGTGCGCGGCTGGTTTCCGCTGCGGTGAATTTCTGCGTGAACAGGAGCGTGGTGTTCAAGGGGAATGAGACGCTTGGCAAGGCGATATTGAAGTATGCTGCGCTGGCGCTATGCATTCTCGCCGCGAACTATGGCCTTATGAACCTGCTTTCGGTGCAGCTGGGCATGGCGAAATGGATTGCCAAGATCGTTGTGGAGCTGGCGCTCTACATCGTGAGCTTTACCGTGCAGGGCAAAGTGGTATACAGGAAAAGAGAAGGGAAGTAAAGCATGTCCCAGAGAAACGCAAGCAAGAGGCCGGTGCAGCGCCAGCCGCAGCGCAGGCAGAAGAAAAAGAGCTGGCTCAAGCGGCAGTTTGCCCAGAGGCCGCTGCCCATCTGGATTGTGATCATCATAGATGTGCTGCTGCTGGGCATTGCGCTGGTGGTGTTCGCGCTGTTCCACCATGTGATTCCGGAGCAGCAGAAATCCACGGGCATCGTATCCAGCCGGGAAAATATGGTGGTTCTGGAAACCGCTGTGCCGGAGGAGACGCCCGAACCCACGGCGGAGATCGTGGTTGTGGAGGCGACGGAGACCCCGGCTGCCACCGCCACGCCGGACCCGGTGGGCTATTTCGGCACGAAGTATGCCAAGAAGTTCAATGCGGACGGCTCTGTGAATGCGGATGAAACGAGCTATGTGAGCGGCAATATCAATGTGAAGATCCGGGAATTCGAGGAGTACGGCTCCGATGTATTCTTTGCGGATATTTATATCAAGGATATTTCCAGCCTGCAGACCGCCTTCGGCAAGGATACCTTCGGCAAGAACTACACCGAGCGCGTGAAGGATATCCTGCGGGACAAGGGCGCGGTGATCGCCATTAACGGCGATTATTACGGCGCGCGGGACGACGGCGTGGTGATCCGCAACGGCGAGCTCTACCGCAACGATGCAAACCCGGACAGCGATGTTTGCGTGCTCTACTGGGATGGCAGCATGGATATCATCGATAAGGACGCATTCGACGCCGAGGCCGTGATGGCCGCCGGCGCTTACCAGGCGTGGACCTTCGGCCCCAGCCTGCTGGATGCGGATGGGCGGGCGTTTTCCGGCATTCGCTCCAGCGTGAGCGATGAAAACCCGCGCACAGCCATCGGCTATTTCCAGCCCGGCCACTATGCATTCGTGGTGGTGGATGGCCGCACCAGCAGCTCCGATGGCGTGACTCTGGATGAGCTGGCCAAGCTGATGGAATCCATCGGCTGCAAAAAGGCATACAACCTGGACGGCGGTAACAGCTCCGCCATGGCCTATGACGGCCAGAATGTGAACCGCCCCAGCCAGGGCGGCCGCGAAATCAGCGATGTGATTATGATTATGGACGGCGAATGAGGAGGGAAGAGCATGCTGCGCAAACTGCTGCCCCATGCGGCGATTATTATTTCATGTATGTACTTCGTGTTCTTCTTCATTGACCGGGTGAACTCCGCCATGAATTTCATTGATAACGGCATCACCAAGGGCCTGCTGTTCGTGCTGGGCATAATTTCGATTGTGAACGCCATCTTCCTGATCCGGGACAACCGCCGCAAGGAGCGCCGCAGGCAGGCGAAGAAGCGGGAGAAATGACGGGGGAGAGGCGGGGACGGAGAGACGTTGGGGGCTGTCAGCCCCCAAACCCCTGACCAAAGGGAATGATTCCCTTTGGAAACCCCTGTATAAGGCACGCAATGCGTGCCTTTGATTATTTATGGCGCACGCAGTGCGCCTTGCGGAGGGGTCCAGGGGAAATCATTTCCCCTGGCAGGTTTCCAAAGGACAGCGTCCTTTGGCAGGGGTTTGGGGACAGAGTCCCCAACGTCCTCCCAATGTCCCCCGGCGTTCTCTTGACTTCCGTGCATCTGCTTGGTAAAATGGTAAAAAACGAAAGCTGGGAGAATAGAGAGGATGACATATCAGGAGATTCTTGAAAACGCGCGGGGCTGCATGGGCCCGTACTGCAAATCCTGCCCGGTATGCAATGGCAGGGCCTGCGGAAACACCATGCCCGGCCCGGGAGCCAAGGGACTGGGCACGGGCGCGATCCGGAACTACCAGAAGTGGCAGGAAATCTGCGTGAATATGGATACGATCTGCGAAAACAGGGGCGTGGATACCGCGCTGGAGCTGTTCGGCAGGAAGTTTGTGCTGCCGGTGTTCGCGGGTCCCGTGGGCGCGATGCAGCTGCACTACGGCGATAAATACAATGATATGGAGTACAACGACATACTGGTTTCCGCCTGCGCGGCGGCGGGCATCGCGGCGTTTACCGGCGATGGCACGAATCCGGCGGTGGTGGAGGCGGCTGCGGAGGCGCTGAAAAAGCACGGCGGCTGCGGAGTGCCCACGGTGAAACCCTGGAACATCGAAACCATCCGGCAGAAGATGGATATGGTGAAGGCGGCCGATCCCTTCGCCATTGCCATGGATATCGACGCGGCGGGCCTGCCCTTTTTGAAGAACCTGACCCCGCCGGCGGGCAGCAAGACCGTGGAGGAGCTGAAGGAGATCGCCGCGATGGCGGGCAAGCCCTTCATCCTCAAGGGCATCATGACCGTGAAGGGCGCGCTGAAGGCGCTGGAAGCCGGCGCGAGTGCGATCATTGTTTCCAACCACGGCGGCAGGGTGCTGGATCAGTGCCCCGGAACTGCCGAGGTGCTGCCGGGCATTGTGGATGCGGTGGCGGGCAGGATGGCCGTGCTGGTGGACGGCGGCATCCGCAGCGGCATGGATATCTTCAAGGCGCTGGCGCTGGGCGCGGACGGCGTGCTGATCGGCCGGCCCTTCGTGAACGTGATTTACGGCGGCGGCGCGGAGGGCGTGCAGGTGTATGTGGACAAGTTGAAGGCCGAGCTGGCGGATACGATGGCGATGTGCGGCGCGCACAGCCTCAAAGAGATTGACCGGAGCATGGTTTTCGGATATTGAGAGACGCTGGGGAGGCGCTGGGGCGCTGACCAGACCCCGCCAAAGGGGCTCCGCCCCCTTTGGCGTTTTCTCCGTATATGCACGACAAAGCCCCCTGATCTTGCGATCAGGGGGCTTTCTTGCTCTGCAAAGTGGAACTTACTTGGCTTCAGCTTCGATCTCAACGACCTGCTGGCCATCGTAGTAGCCGCACTCTTTGCACACGCGATGGTTCAGCTTCATCTTGCCGCAACGGGGGCACTTGGTGATGCCGGGCATGGACAGCTTCCAATGAGCGCTACGACGAGAATTCTTTCTTGCCTTAGAGACTTTTCCTTTCGGAGTGGCCATAGTTACACCTCCTCATCCATTTGCACAATCGCTTTTAATGCCGAAAAGGGATTCGTAACTTCTGCGCCCTCCTGGCATGTGCAGGTACCCAGATTCAGATTGACGCCGCAATTGGGGCAGAGCCCCTGGCAATCCTCGCTGCAGAGGAAGCGGTAAGGCAATTCCAGCAGCAAGGCATCTCGCACGGCATCCGTGAGATCCGCCTTTGATCCTTCAAAGGAATACAGATCCGGGTCTTCGGGGTCCAATTGGCGGGCAAACTGCGCGTCCAGCTCCGCCTTGAGCGGGAGCGAGACGGATTCGAGGCACTTTGCGCAGCGGGAAGTAACCGTTGCAGTGACCTCGCCCTGAATGCTGACCCTTTCACCGGCACCGAAGAATTCGCCGCTGGCGGCGACTTCGGTAAAGACCACCGGGTCGTTCAGCACTTCCATTTCCTCGATTTCAGGCTGTACCTGGAACGGGTAAATCTGACCGGGATATTTCAGCGCCTTGGAGACGTCCAGCATTGCCGACAAACCTTTTTCCCCCTAACCTTAGCTATTATAAACTCTGTGTGCGAATTTGTAAAGTTATTTATTCGTTGCGATTTCGAGAGTATCGCGGGCGATTGCCAGCTCTTCGTTGGTGGGGATTACCCAAACCTGGATCTTGGAATCATCGGTGGAAACCTTGCGCTCCTCGCCGAAGCAATTGTTGCGCTCGTCGTCGATCTTGATTCCGAAGTAGGACAGGCCTTCGCAAACCCACTTGCGGGCGCGGACATGGTTTTCGCCGATGCCGGCGGTGAAGATGATGGCGTCGCAGCCGTTCATGGCGGCGATGTAAGAACCGATGTACTTCTGAACGGTGTAGGTCCACATTTCGATGGCGAGCTTGGCGTCTTCATCGCCTGCATCGTAGCGGGCGGTAACGTCGCGCATATCGGAGGAACCGGTCAGGCCGACGAGGCCGGACTTCTTGTTCATCATGTTCAGAACTTCGGTAACGGTCTTGTTCTCGGTGTTGGCGATGAACTCAACGCAGGCGGGGTCCAGGGTGCCGCAGCGGGTGCCCATTACCAGGCCGTCCAGGGGGGTGATGCCCATGGTGGTATCCACGCACTTGCCGTTTACGCATGCGGACAGGGAGGAACCATTGCCCAGGTGGCAAACGATAACCTTGCTGTTTTCGCCCAGCAGCTCAGTGGCGCGGCCGGCGATGAAGCGGTGGGAAGTGCCGTGGAAGCCGTACTTACGCATGTGCAGCTCGGTGTAGTACTTCTGGGGCAGGGCGTAGCGATAGGCCTTGGGGGGCATGGTCTGATGGAAGGCGGTATCGAATACGGCGACCTGGGGAACATTGGGCAGAACCTTCTGGCAGGCTTCGATGCCCATCAGGTTTGCGGGATTGTGCAGGGGGCCCAGCGGGATGTTTTCCTTGATGGCGTCGATGACGGCATCATTGATCAGGCAGGAAGCGGAGAACTTCTCGCCGCCGTGCAGTACGCGGTGGCCGACTGCGCCGATTTCGCTCAGGTCTGCGATAACGCCCATTTCCTTATCGGTGAGCTTCTGCAGAACGATTTCCATAGCTGCGTTGTGATCCGGCAGCTTATCGATTTCGGCTTCGAACTTCTTGTCGAAGTACTTGTGGGTGATGTTGGACTTAGGGTCGACGGTGCCGATACGCTCGACAAGGCCCTTGGCGATGACGGATTCGTCCTGCATGTCGATGAGCTGGTACTTCAGGGAAGAAGAGCCGGCATTGATGATCAGGATTTTCATGTGAATGCACTCCATTCTTTG
>JAFUPT010000157.1 GCA_017481065.1 Clostridia bacterium
CGCGGCTTCACATGGAGATGAAGTCGCGCGGGATGATGGGGAGCTTATACTCGGGCAGCTCGATGATGAAGAAGGACTTGCGGTTCTTATAACCGGTGATCTTGTTGATCAGCAGAGCGCCGAGGAAGATCAGCAGGATGCCGACGAAATACATCAGGGTGCCCACCCAGGAAGCATCCTCAAAGAATGCGCCTGCAAACAGGGCGATAACGGGCAGCTTTGCACCGCAGGGCATGAAGGGAGTGAGCATCGCGGTGGCGCGGCGTTCACGCTCGTTGCGGATGGTGCGGCATGCCATAACGCCGGGGATGGCGCAGCCGGTGCCGATTACGAAGGGGATGACAGACTTGCCGGAGAGGCCGACCTTCTTGAAGATGGGGTCAAGCACTACGGAGACGCGGGCCATGTAGCCGCAGTCTTCCAGCAGGGCGATGAGGAAGTACATAACCATAACCAGGGGCAGGAAGCCGATAACGGCGCCCACGCCGCCGATGATGCCATCCACCAGCAGGGCGGAGAGCAGCGGGTTTGCATTTTCCATCAGGCCGCCGACCCAGCCCTGGAAGGACTCGATCCAGCCCACGAGCAGATCCGCGATCCACGGGCCAACCCATGCCTGGGAAATCTGGAACACGAGGAACATAACCACGGCGAAGATCAGGATGCCGGCGATGGGATTGGTGATCACGGCGTCGATCTTATCCTGGGCATTCTTATCCTTGGTGAAGACCTTGCGGGTTTCGACCTTGGCAACGATCTTGTTTACGAAATCGAAGCGCTTGCGGTCGGCCTCTTCAACAGCCTTCTTGCTGGTGAGATCGATATCGCCCTGCACATAGGGAGCCTTCTGGCCCTTGCCGCTCTGGGCAACTGCAACCTTCACAACCTCGGCCAGGCCGCTGTTGTTGGTGGAGATGGTTTCAACCACGGGGCAGCCCAGCTTTTCAGACAGGGCGGCAACATCGATCTTGGTTTCCTTCTTGGTGTTGATATCGGCCTTGTTCAGGGCGACGACCACCGGGATGCCGAGCTCCAGCAGCTGGGTGGTGAAGAACAGGCTGCGGCTGAGGTTGGTGGAGTCCACGATGTTGATGATGACATCGGGATGCTCGTTCTTTACATAGCCGCTGGTGATGCTCTCTTCAGAGGTGAAGGGAGACATGGAATATGCGCCGGGCAGGTCAACTGCGATCAGCTCTTCGGTGCCGGAACAGAAATTCTTCTTGATCAGGTGTTCCTTCTTTTCGACGGTAACGCCGGCCCAGTTGCCGACGCGCTCGTTGCGGCCGGTGAGGGCATTGTACATGGTTGTCTTACCACTGTTGGGATTGCCGGTAAGCGCAATTCTCATTCTTATTTCCTCCTCTTTCTTCCCCAGTAAAAGCATTGGATGGGCGGCTTTCGCAGCCCATAGTTAACCGAGACTAACTATGGATCAAAAAACAATCAGCCGGGTTTCAGCCCTGCCACTGTTATCAGATAACAATGGCCTCCGCCAGCTGATGGTCGATGTTGTATCTGGCATCCTTGATGGAAACAACGCAGCCGCTTTTCAGGTGGGAAACCACCGTGATGGGCTCGCCGCTGTAACATCCCAAGGAGAAGAGGAAGGAATTGAGCTCTTCATCATCCGTATCGATGCACTGGATGATATATTCCTTGCCTTCCTGTGCGTTTTTGAGAGTCATTGCAAATATCGCCTCTTCCAGATTTCCATAGTTAAGCATAACTAATCCTTACTAACTATATCACCGGTGGATGCATTTGTCAATAGAAAAAAGTGAAATTATATAGTTAAGTATGTTTAATCCGGGGGTGCGGGGGCGGATGGTTCAGTGTATGGCGGCCATGCCCCGGGCAGAACAAAAGCCGCCCGGCCGGGCGGCTTTTACGGATCAGGAATTCAGGTTGCGCAGAATCGCGGAGAAGGTGGCGGGAGAAATATCATGCTCGATCTTGCATGCATCCTCCTTGGCGGTTTCTTCATCCACGCCCAGGTGCACCAGGAAACGGGTGATAACCTTATGGCGGTTATAGATCTTGCCGGCGATTTCCATGCCGCGGTCGGTGAGGGTGATGTAGTTTTCCTTATCCATCTGGATATAGCCGTTTTCCCGGAGCTGCTTCATGGCAAAGCTCACCGAAGGCTTGGTGACATTCAGGCCCGCGGCGATATCGATGGAGCGCACTGCGCCCTTCTGCTCCTGAATCATCAGGATCATCTCAAGATAGTCTTCAGCAGATTCGTGGATTTTCATGGATCTTTCCTTTCTGGTAAACTCGCTTAATTCTATATTAGCATATGCACCGTTTTTTTTCAAGTTGTATAAAATTTTTCTCCAGGGGGTATTGACAAGCGGAGTTAGATATGGTAAACTAAGCCCAGTTGAGGTTAGTTTAATCTAACTCACGACCTGAGTTGGCTGCTCAGGAAAGAAAACCTCTCGCAGGCGATCCGGCTCCCAAGGATGGGAAGGGCCGCTCCCCGGAAGATCATGCTGCCCGGCATGGGGGATTTGCGGCGGAATACCATCCGACACACGGGTACCGTGATTCTCATTTCCTCTATTCCTCTATTCTCATTTGGCTTACTTCCAACAAAAGCCGGACGCCTGCGAAAAAAGCGGAATACCCCTCCGAGAGAATACTCTCACTCTCCAAATCCATTCCCTTAAGCTTCAATTCCCCGCCCTCCGAAAGGAAGGCGGGGAATCCCCTTTTTGGGAAATATGTAATTCAGTAAGTATTATTGAACCTTGATCTTCACCGTGTCAGTCTTGCCATTATCTGTTTTCACGGTGATGGTTGTGGTGCCCTTGCGCACGCCGGTGACCACGCCGTTCTGGTTCACCTTGGCATAGCGGGTGCTCTTGCTGGACCAGCTGAGGCTGGTTTCGGCGGTTTCGGGGAGAACAGCGGCGCTCAGCTGCAGCTTTTCACCCACGCCGATGGCGATGGCGCCGGAGGAATCGATGGTGACGGATGTGGCCTTGGTGGGGTCCACCACCTTGATTTTCACGGTATCCGTTTTGCCGTTGGAGGTCTTTACGGTGATGGTGGCGCTTCCGGCCTTGCGGGCGCTGACGAGGCCATCCTGGCTGACCTTGGCCCGGCTGGAGCTGGAGGTGGACCACTTGAGGCTGGTTTCCGCGGTGGCGGGCAGCACTTCGGCATTCAATTGCAGGGTTTCGCCGATGTTGAGCTGCACGGTGCCGGACTGGTCGAGGGTGACGGAGGCCGCCTTGGTGGGATCCACCACCTTGACCTTCACCGTGTCCTTCTTGCCGTTGGCGGTTTTTACGGTGATGGTGGCGCTACCGACGCGGCTGCCGTAGATGAGGCCATCCTGATTCACCTTCACATAGCGGGTGGAGGAGGTGGACCACTTGAGGCTGGTTTCCGCGGTGGCGGGGCTGATTTCGGCATTCAATTGCAGGGTTTCGCCCAGGTTCAG
The DNA here is from genome assembly GCA_017481065.1 of Clostridia bacterium. The sequence continues at coordinate 3,455 of JAFUPT010000157.1, forward strand.
GGTGATCGTGCCAGACTGATCGAGGATTACGGCGGTTGCGACCCTGGGATCGACAACCTTCACCTTGATGGTGTCCTTCAGGCCGTTTTCACTCCTGACGGTGACGGTGGCGTTGCCCAGCTTCTCGCCGGTGACCACGCCGTTTTCATCTACGGACACATATTTTTCATTGGAGGAGGACCACTTGAGCGCCGCCGAGCTGCCCTCGGGGCTGAATTTCACCTGCAGCGGCACGGACTGGCCGAGGCCGAGGTAGCCCTCGGGCACGATGATCGCCATATCCTCGGGCAGCAGGGTGACGGTGACGGTGCATGCGGCCTCCGCGCCGCCATCATTGGATTTGCAGATTATTTCGGCGGCGCCGGGAGCCACAGCCAGCACGAGCCCGCCGGAGACGGTGGCCACGGAAGCATCGCTGCTGGACCAGCTAAGGGACCGGTCGGCGGCATTTTCAGGCAGCACTGCGGCGGACAGCGCGGCGGCCTCTCCCGCTTCCAGGGAGAGGCTGCTCTTATTCAGTTCGATGGAGGATACCTTCACCACCGGCGCGGGGGCTTCGGAGGAGCCGGTGCCGGTCTGGGTGGAGCCGGATTTCACGGCGGTGAAGGGCAGGCGCACTTCGGCAGTGCGGCCCTTTTCATCCGTGGCGGCGATGATCCATATGTAGCTTCCCGGCTCCGCGATTTTGGAGAAGGGAATTTCATCATCGAAGGAGGATAGGCTGCGGGTTTTGCCCGATAGCGGCCAGGTCTTCGGCATGGAGGAGATGGATGTGCCATCGGAGCTCTGGATATCGATGGTGAGGCTCTTGAGCTCCGCATCCGAGGAGATGGTGCCGGAGCTCACGGTGTAGCCCGCGCTGCTGATCAGATAGGTGCTGGGATATTTCACGCCCACGATGCGGATGCCCTCGGATACATCGGGCTCATCATCGAGCTTGAGCGCCTTGATTTTATTGTAGGTGCGGTTGCGGCGGGTGGCGTAGCGGCCCACCTTTTCATCGGCGAGGGCGGTTTCATGGATGACCTCCAGCGTGACCGCGCTGGCCCCGCCCGCGTTGGCGATGGCGGTTCTGGCGATCCTGCCGGAGCCGCCCGCGCCGTTCTGGTTTTCGATATCGGCGAAGTAGATGAGCGCGCCATCATAGATCAGGCCCTTGCTGCGGCCGTTCTGCAGGTAGCCGCTCACATCATCCAGCGCCTGTTCATCCTGGGCATATTTGCCCTCGGAGGTGCCGAGCAGCTTGGAGATGAGGACCTTTTCAGCGCTATCCACAATGCGGGTGGTCCACTTGGTGGAGCTATCGGTAATTTCATTGTAGAGGGCTTCGCCGAGGATATTCATGGCCTGATCGGGATTCAGGGCCACGATGCGGCGCATGAGGCTGAGGGCGCGGCCGGCGTGCCACTGGATTTTGCCGATGGAGAGGGCGCCGTTATCATCGGCATTGACGGCGGTGTAGGAGCCCTCGTTGCTGATGATGATCGGCAGGGCGATTTCGGCCAGCGGGTCCCGGACGGCGCGGACGGAATATGTATACGTCAGCGGCGCGGGCTCGGGAGTGGGTTCAGCCGTGGCTTCCGGGGTGGAATCCGGCGGCAGGGTGGCGTCCACGGCGGGCTCCTGCGTGGGTTCCGGAGTGGGCTCCGCAGAAGGTTCCGGGGCGGCTTCCTCCGCTGGGATTTCTTCCGGGGGAAGCTCTTCCGCAGGGGCTTCCTCCAGCGGCACATCCCCGGCGGCCTCCATTTCCCCAGCGGCGGGTTCCTCCTGCGCAGGAGGCGTTTCTTCGACGGGAAGCGTTTCTTCAATAGGAAGCGTTTCTTCCGCCGGCGCCTCCGGGGCGAGGGGCGTATCCTCCGCGAGGGGCATTTCTTCAAGCAGCATTTCTTCCGAGAGGGCGCGCGCGGCAATATCGCAATCGGCGATTCCGCCCAGCATAACCAGCGCTGTGAGCAGTGCGGCGAGCCTGCGAATTCGTCTTGGGAACATTGTGTTTTCCTCCGTACTTTACAAGTATATGAATATTGTACTACACTATATTCATAAATACAAGTGTATATACCAAAAGCCCCAGAATCGATCCAAGTCTGGGGCTTTTTGGGGGCTATTGGTTTTTATTCCAGCTGATGGTGAAGGTGCTGCCCTTCCCCACCCGGCTATCGAGGTAGAGCGCGCCGCCATGGGCTTCGGCGATCCATTTCACGATGGAGAGGCCGAGACCGGTGCCGTTTGCCCGGCTCTCCTCCCGCTTGACGCGGTAGAAGCGCCGCCAAATCTTCGGCTGCTCGGCTTCGGGAATGCCCGCGCCGTTATCCTGCACCCAAAGGCGGATTTCGCCATCCTTCTCCGCCGCGCCGATGCGGATGAAGCCGCCCTCGCGGCCGTAGAGAATGGCATTCTGGATGAGGTTCATCAGCATGCGCATGATGAGCATTTCATCGCAGTTGAGGAAAACAGGGCCCTCGGCGGCGCATTCGATGCGGATGTTTTTCTCCGCCGCCTGGATTTCAAATTCCTGCGCGAGGTTATAAACCAGCTCGGCGAGATCGATTTCCTCGAGGTTCAGGATCAAGCGCTGGTAATCCATGCGGGAGAGCAGCAGCATCTGCCCCAGCATTTCGGAGCTGCGCTTGCCGCGCTCGAAGATTACTCTGAGGGCGGCGTCCTTTTCCTCCATGCTGCGGCCCGGCTTGAGGGCATATTCGCTCTGGGCGCAGATCACGCTGAGCGGCGTGCGCAATTCATGGGAGGCATCGGAAATGAAGCGCTTTTCATTTTCCAGCGACCGGTTCAGGCGGTCGAACATGCCATCGAAGGTTTGGGCGAGCTGGCCCACCTCATCCGCCTGTCCCTCGATATGGATGCGCTGCTGCAAATCGCTGCTATCGGAGATGCTTTCGGCGGTACGGGCCAATTCATCGATGGGCCGGAAGGCGCGGCGGGTCATGAAATAGCCGCCGACGATCAGCGCCGCCAGCAAAATGGGCAGCGCCACCAGCAGGATGATGCGGATGGAATGGTTGATGCGCTCGGTGAGGCTGGAGGAAATATAGGCCCGGAGCCATACATTGCGGCCATCCTCCAGGGTGACGGGCTTATCCAGCAGGTAATAATTGGCGTCCTCGCCGGTGCCGCGCACGCGCAGCACCTCCTCCTGCAGGGCAACTGTGAAGCTGCGGCTGCCGATGAGCAGGTTTTCATCTTCATCCAGCACGGTGATTCGAACGCCGGAATCGGATTCGGTGGAGAGGCGGATCTGGCCGCCGTCCAGGTGGATTTCCTCCGCCGCGGCGTCGATGGCGTCCATCAGGCGGTCGAGGTAATAATCCTTGGAGAGCACATGCTGGCTGATGAGCATGCAGGCCAGCAGCACGCCCACGATGAGCAGGGTAAAGCCCGCATACCAGATGGATATGCGGGTCTTGATGGTGACAGGCTTCATACCCGGCCCCGGATGCAATAGCCCACGGAGCGCACGGTGCGGATGAGCTTCAGTTCATGGCCCTCATCGATCTTGCGGCGCAGGTTGCGGATGTACACATCCACAATGTTGGAGCTGCTTACATATTCATAGTTCCAGACGTAGCGCTCGATCTGTTCCCGGGAGAGCACCAGCCCGGCATTGCGCATCATATATTCCAGGATCATGAATTCGCGCATGCTGAGGCGAATCTCCTCCCCGGCGCGCACCACGAAATGGCGCTTGACATCGAGGGTGAGGTCCTCGATCTGGTAGAGGCTCTCATGCTGCTCGGTGCCCCGGCGGGAGAGCGCGCGGATGCGGGCGGAGAGCTCCTCCAGGGCGAAGGGCTTGGTAAGATAATCATCCCCGCCGGCGTCGAGGCCCTGCACCCGGTCCTCGATGGAATCCCGGGCTGTGAGGAAAATTACCGGGCAGGAATTGCCCTCGCTGCGCAGCTGGCGCACAACATCCAGCCCGTCCCTGCCGGGCATCATGATATCCAATATAACCACATCATAGGCCAGCGCGCCGATCATTTCCAGCGCCTTGGAGCCATCATGGCAGCAGTCGGCCACGATGCCCTCGGATTCCAGCCAGTGCACGATGACATTTGCAAGATCCCTGTCGTCCTCTGCAATCAGGATACGCATATGGCGACACCTCCTCTGTTTAGTATTATACATAACAACATAAAAGATAGATGAAGTTCGTGCATAAAAAGTACCAAATGCGTCATACCGAGCTAACACAGGGCGGTTGATCTTTCACTGGGTATTCATGTAAAATTGATAACATAATGATAAATCGGTATAGGTGGGAGTGGGTTTTCCCGCTCCGCAGGAGATTGAAATGAAGAAAAAAGAACGCACGCCCCGCAAAAAGCCCTGCCTGCCCCTGCGCATAATTCGCTGGATATTCCGGCAGCTGGGCAGGATACTGGCGGTAATCATCCTCGCGGGCATACTCTGCGGCTGCATCGCCGGGTCCATCGCGGTATTGGATGTGGTGGAGAACCGCGGCGGCAGCTACTATGAGAAATTTGAGGGTCTTGTGGTAAGCAGCGCCAAGAAGGTGCTGGGCAAGCTGGGCCTCGGCCGCGAGGGCGCGAATGCATATTCCGAGGAATTTATCGTGACCGGCCTCGAGGAGATGCAGGCCGCGCAGGCGGAGACCGACGCGCTGCTGCTGGCGGAGCTGGAGAGCGGCGCTTACAGCCCGGAGGCCCCCTTCGTGCTGGTGAACCCCTACGGCCACAGCCCGCTGAGCGCCATCGTGATGTTCACCACGGAGCAGCCGGCGAAGGTTTCCATCCGCGTGCCGGGCGATACGGCGCTTGCGGATGCGGGCTATGATTTCGCAGACTATGAAACCAACCATTCCATCCCCGTGTACGGCCTGTACGCCGGGCGGATCAACGAGGTGGAATTCACCCTGCGCTTCGAGGACGGCAAAAAGCAGCAGTTCACCGTGCCGGTGGAGACGGAAGCCCTGCCGGATGCGCTGAGCCACGAGGTGGTGCGCGCCCATGTGCTGGATGCGGATGCTTACCAGCCGGGCTTCAACTTCACCTACATGGGCAACGCCGATGAAAGCAAGGCCGCCATCGATGCTAACGGCGCATACCGCTGGTATCTGGATACCTCGAACGGCATCCTTGCGGCCGCGGGCTACTGCGCCAATTACAACGGCGGCAATTCCATCTTCTTCTCCTGCGGCAACCGCAGCTACGGCGCAGTGGCCATCATGGAGATGAATTACCTCGGCAAGCTGCTTAACGCCTGGGTCGCCCCCTACGGCGCGCACCATGATATCGAGGTGACCGGGGATACGATCCTCGTGACCGGCAGCGGCGATGAAAAGGTGAAGGAAGATTTCCTCTACGAAATCGACCGGGAGAGCGGCGAGATCATCACCACCCTGGATTATGATACCATGCTGCAGGTGCAGCGGGACCAGACCGTGGATTATCCCGAGATCACCAATTTCTACGATCCCAGCGACTGGCTGCACATGAACAGCATTGTGGAATGGCAGGATGACCTGATCATTTCCTCCAGGCACCAGTCCACCGTGATCTGCAACGACCGGGAGGGCAACATCAAATGGATGCTCTGCGATCCCACGGATTATTATGTATACTTCGACCAATACATCCTTACCCCCGTGGGCGATGATTTTGAATATCCCTACATCCAGCACGCGGTGGAAGTGATGCCCGACCAGGACAATAACCCCGATACGCTGGACATCATCCTCTTTGACAACGGCGATTTCCGCAAGGAAGTGAAGGACTGCTACAGCCGCATGGTGCAGTACCGCATCAACGAGAAGGAGATGACGGTGGAGCAGATCTGGGAATACGGCAGCGACCGCACGGAGCTCTTCTCCTACCGCCACGGCGATGCGGACCTGCTTGAAAACGGCAACCGCCTGGGTTCCTTCGAGCCCTTTGACATGAAGAACGAAACCTACTGCGCCTACGGCATCGAGCTGAAGGAGGACAAGACCCCCGTTTGGGAGTGCTGGCGTTACAGCACCGGCAGCAACCAGGAATACATTGAATACCGCCTGGAGCGCCTGGAAATCTACGGAGAAGGCGCAAACGACCTGCACCTGGGCGAAGAAGCAAAACTGTACCTGCCCGGATAACGAAAGGAAGATAGAGATATGAAGAAACTGCTTTCCATCGCACTGCTGGTATGCATGGTTTTCACCCTCGCCGCCTGCGGCAAGAAGGCCGAAACCGCCGTTGCCAGCGACCAGAGCAAATTTACCTGGCAGATCCAGGTGAACAAGACCGAAGTGAAGGACAAGCTGCACACCGACGCGGGCATTGCCCAGTATGACGGCGGCATCACCGATGTGGCCTATGACAACGCTCCGGCGGAGGGCAATTCCTTCGTGGTGCTCACCCTCGTTGTGACCAAGGCTGCGGCCGGCGGCGGCAGCTTTGACTGGAAGAAGCTGAGCCTGAAGGATGCGGATGGCAATGCCTACGCCCGCATGGAGAACGATTCCTTCCTCTCCAACCACACCTACAAGCGCATGGCGGGCACCGCCCTGCAGATCGGCGAAAACAAGGGCAGCATCTGCTTTGAGATTCCCGCATCCGCAGCCAAGGGCGCGCTGACCCTGTGCTACGACGCGGGCGACCAGGGCATCAACACCACGCCGCTTTCCAAGTAAAAGGAGGATCAACAAATGAAGCGAATTCTTGCAATCCTGCTGGCGGCACTGCTGGTGCTTTCCGCCGCAGCCGTGGCCGAGGGCCGCACCGCACTTGAAGTGAAGGATTACCTTGCCGAGCAGGCGATGATCGATTCCTTCCTGATCGCAGAAGCCGAGGCGGGCTATTCCTTTGAGGAGCCGCTGGTGGTTCTGAATCCCTACGGCAACGCGCCCCTCTCCGCTGTGGCCATCTTCAGCACCGAAGAAGAGATCGGCGGCACCATCACCGCCAAGGGCAAGGCGGCCGAGGACGATGTATCCGGCACCTTCCCGGCAGCAAAGACCCACTTCGTGCCCGTATACGGCCTGTACGCGGGCGGAATCACCGATGTGGTGATCACCCTGGACGACGGCCGCAGCACCACCGTGCAGGTGGAGACCGAGCCGGTCAGCCTGAACGGCAGCGGCTTTGAGGCAGTGATGTACCAGCCGGAGAACTATGATTTCTCCAAGCTGACCGTTTCCAGCCTGGTGCGCGACCGCGCCTACGCCGCATTTGACAGCAAGGGCGATCTGCGCTGGCTGCTGAACGACTGCGTATCCGCAGGCCGCATCCTGCTGGAGAACGGCCGCATGATCCTGCCCACCTCTTATAGCTACACCTCGGCAGTTTGGTGGAGCAACGGCGTGCGGGAAATCGACGGCATGGGCAAGGTGTACAGGGAATTCATCTTCCCCGGCGGCCAGCACCACGATTATCTTGAGATGCCCGATGGCAACTACCTGATCGTATCCGACACCCCCGGCGAGATCGATTCCGAGGATTACATGCTGGTGCTCAACCCCACCACCGGCGAAGTGGTGTGGGATTTGGACCTTGATACCATCATCGACCGCACCGACGGCGGCTCCCTCTCCCGCACCGATTGGGACTGGGCGCACATCAACGGCGTGTGCTACGATGCGGAAAATGACCTGATGATCATCTCCTGCCGCCATCTGGACGCGGTTGTGGCCATCCGCATGGAAACCAAGGAAATCGCATGGATTCTGGGCAATCCCGAGGGCTGGGAAAACACCGATCCCTCCCTCTTCCTCACCCCCATCGGCGAGGACTTTGAATGGCAGTATGCCCAGCACAACATCAACCTGCTCTCCGACGGCACCCTGCTGCTCTATGACAACGGCACCGCCGGCCGCGCCAAGGCCACCAACGCCGACCAGGCGCTCGCTGCCGCCGATAATTACAGCCGCGTGGTAAATTACAAGGTGGACGCCGAGAACATGACCGTGGAGCAGCTCTGGCAGTATGGCAAGGAGTGGGGCTCTGAAACCTTCTCCCTCGCCATGTGCGGCATCGATATCCTTGATGAGGAGAGCCGCCACTACCTGGTAGCCCACAGCCTGTGCAACGCAGCCTTCGATCCCGATATTGAAAACGGCGCGGGCTTCCGCACCCAGCTGCACATGATCAAGGACGGCGAGATGGTTTGGGAGATGAGCTACCAGCTCAACGGCCTGCTGGGCACCTCCTACCGCGCATACCGCACCGATCTCTACGAGGCGGCCGCCGGTTATGATGTATACGCCCAGTATGAGAGCTACGGCGATATGGGCCGGATGGCGCAGCTGGATACCACCGCTGACCTGGCCAACCCCGCCGCGATGCCCGACACCGCCTCCGTTTCCGCCTACGCCTTCCAGGCATTCCGCGTATCCGGCAACTACATCGAAGCTGCCGAGATGACCGGCGAATACGCCGTGGTGCTGGTGGACGCCGATGGCATGCAGACCGCCTTCGATCTGCACAACTTCTCCTCCGATGTGGAGGGCGGCAAGCTGGTGACCCTCGATGCATGGATTTCCACCGTGGGCCTCGATGCGGGCGAATATGCTGTTTACCTCGTGATGAACGGCTCTGCCTACGATACCGGTGTGAGCGTGGCAGTCTGAGAAAAAATGATGGGGCATTCCCCAAAAAGTCCTGGAAAAAGGCACGCATATGCGTGCCTTTTTTGTTTCCGCCGGAAAGCCCGCAGGAGGGCGCATATTCGAAAGTAAGGAATCGGTAAAAGGAAGGTTCCGGGGGCAGCCTGCCCGGAACGGAATTATTCCTATATATAAAACAAAAAAATTCACCTTGACGAATTGCAAAGAAACTGTTACTATGTATATATAGTATGGAGTAGTATGAACCAAAATGAGAATTGGAGGTAATTTATATGAACAACATTCCCCAGGTAAAGATGGGCATTATCGCCGTATCCCGCGACTGCTTCCCGATCAGCCTGTCCGAAAAGCGCCGCAAGGCCATCGTTGAGGTTCTGAAGGGCCGCGGCTATGACATCTATGAGTGCCCCGTGATCATCGAAGGCGGCATCGACAAAGACGTTATGGCAGCCTACAACGACCTGAAGGCAGCCGGCGTAAACGCCCTCACCGTGTTCCTGGGCAACTTCGGCCCGGAAGGCCCGGAAACCGATATCGCCAAGAAGTTCGGCGGCCCCGTGATGTACATCGCAGCTGCTGAGGAGACCATCGGCGTGCTCTCCAGCGACCGCGGCGATGCATACTGCGGCATGCTGAACGCTTCCTACAACCTGCAGCTCAAGGGCATCAATGCTTACATTCCCGAGTATCCCGTTGGCACCGCCGAGGAATGCGCGGACATGATCGAGGAGTTCACTCCCATCGCCCGCACCCTGCTGGGCCTGAAGAGCCTGAAGGTGATCACCTTCGGCCCCCGTCCCTTCGATTTCCTCGCCTGCAACGCGCCCATCGCTCCGCTGTTCAAGCTGGGCATCGATGTGCAGGAAAACAGCGAGCTGGATCTGCTCAAGAGCTACAAGGAGCATGCAAATGATCCCCGCATTCCCGCCAAGATCGCCGAAATGGAAGCCGAACTGGGCGAAGGCAACAAGATGCCCGGCATCCTGCCCCGCCTGGCACAGTATGAGCTGACCCTGATCGACTGGATCGAGAACAACAAGGGCGCTTCCGAATATGTGGTTATGGCAAACAAGTGCTGGCCCGCATTCCAGACCGAGTTTGGCTTCGTTCCCTGCTATGTGAACAGCCGCCTGACCGCCATGGGCTATTGCACCGCCTGCGAAGTGGATATCTATGGCGCTGTTTCCGAATTCATCGGCACCTGCGTGACCGGCGAACCCGTGACCCTGCTGGATATCAACAATTCCGTGCCTGCCGAAATGTATGATGCTTCCATCGCCGGCAAGTATGGCTATCGCCACAACGAAACCTTCATGGGCTTCCACTGCGGCAACACCCCCATGTGCAGGCTCACCAAGGGCACCATGAAGTATCAGCTGATCATGAAGCGCGGCCTCGAGCCCGAAGGCGAGCCGGACATCACCCGCGGCACCCTGGAAGGCGACATCATCCCCGGCGACATCACCTTCTACCGCCTGCAGGGCAACAAGGACAGCGTGCTCCAGGCATATGTGGCTGAGGGCGAGGTTCTGCCCGTTGCCACCCAGTCCTTCGGCGGCATCGGCGTATTCGCCATTCCCGAGATGAACCGCTTCTACCGCCATGTGCTCATCGCAGACGGCTATCCGCACCACGGCGCTGTTGCCTTCGGCAAGCAGGGCAAGGCCATCTGGGCAGTGATGAAGATGCTGGGCGTAGAGAACGTGAAGTTCAACCAGCCCAAGGGCGTATACTACAAGACCGAGAATCCCTACGCATAAGGCACAGGAGGGAGAACTCTGGGGGACTCTGTCCCCCAGCCCCCTGCTTAAAGGACATTGGTAGATTGTCAAGTAAGTGCAACAGAGAAGAGATCACAAGGAGAAAGCCAGTTAAGGCGTTTGCGTGGTCTGGCATTGATGAGAGAGACAACGTGATCGAAGTCCTGTTGAGAAACGGCAGTGAAATCGCAGCCCTTGGGGAAGAAAAAGCGAAGAAGATCATTGGCATTTTCGTTAACGCCTCTTTGCCAAGGCTTGTGAGGTTCAGCGAAAAAGATAGGAGCATCAAGCTGCGCTTCAAGATCGCGGAAATCTGCAAATTCCGAGCCATTATCTAAAGACAGACTAAGAACGGGCAGGCCATCCAATGCATCGAGGA
>JAFUPT010000158.1 GCA_017481065.1 Clostridia bacterium
GAGACTCGGACTCGCGACCTCCACCTTGGCAAGGTGGCGCTCTACCAACTGAGCTACTACCGCATGTTTAACATTGGTAAGGTTGTGGAGCGGGTGATGTGAATCGAACCCACGTAGCCAGCTTGGAAGGCTGGAACTCTACCATTGAGTTACACCCGCATGTTCAATGGAGAATGGAGCTGTAGACGAGACTCGGACTCGCGACCTCCACCTTGGCAAGGTGGCGCTCTACCAACTGAGCTACTACCGCATATCGTTGATTGAATTGGTGCGGACGAAGAGACTCGAACTCTTACGCCTAGACACTGGAACCTAAATCCAGCGCGTCTGCCAATTCCGCCACGCCCGCACTCTCCGCAAAGCTCTTCGCGGACTGCGCTTGCGGCAATCAACGAATGATATTATACGTCAAAGATGGGCTTTTGTCAAGCCTTTTTTTCAATTTTCTGGAGAAATTTATTTCACGAAGGAAACCTTATTCTCCCCGATGGGATGGGCGTCCTTGGTAGCGGTGGGATGGCCGATCACGATGCCGATGGCGAACTTATGGCCCTCCGGGAAGCCGAGGCGCCTTTCCCATTCCGCGCCCTTTTCGCTGGTGAACACATCCTTGGGCCTGCCGAGAATTACGCTGCCGAGGCCCATGCCCTGTGCAGAGAGAGCCAAGTTCTGCACGGCGATGCCGGCATCCACCTGGGCAAAGCGGCTGCGGGGCTCCTCCGGCAGGGTGATGATAACCAGCAGCGGCGCGCTGAAGAGGAGATCATACTTTGCGTACTTCTCCTGTTCCTGTGCGGTGCTCTTCGCAAGGAGCATCGGCAGGTAATCTGCGCTGAATTCGGCCATCATTTCCTTATTGGTGACGAAGATGAAGTGCCAGTCCTGGAAGTTGCAGGCGGTGGGAGAAGCCAGCGCGGCATCCACGAGGGCCTGGATTTCAGCATCGCTGAGGGGCTGGGCGGAGAAGCCGCGGTTGCTGCGGCGATCGAGGATGGATTTCTGGGTAGCGTTCATATTCAGCATCCTTTCATAGGTGGTATCCATAAGTTTTCCGCACTGCCGGAGAAAACTTTCTACATATTCCCGGCCGATGAAGCGCACAGCTTTTTTCATCGGGCATTCCTGCTGGTAGAAGGCAAGGGTTTCCTCGCGCCAGCGGTCAAATTCGTATTTGGTGAGCAGAGGGTGGTCCTCCGGGGCATTTCCCCGCTCCGCCATATCGATCAGGAAGGCGGTGAGGGGCGAATTATGGTAGAGATCAAAATCGGTGACGCAGGTATCGTTGTAGTAGATATCCGGGTCCGGCTTGCCGTTTGGCAGCAGCATTTCGGGAAAATCCCTGCGGAAACCGGCTGCCCACTGGCCATCCAGCAGCACATGCACGCCATAACCGATATCGAAGGGCGAATTATGCTCCAGCCAGTAAGCCAGCACAGCATCCGGGTCCGGCGAGCGCCAGTTGTTCAGGTGAAACGCATTCTTGCGGGATTTATCGCTGCCATCGCGGATATGGATGGCGTCCGGGGAGATGGCGCCGAGATAGTAATCCGGGTTGTTTTTCAGTTCCGGCTTATCCTGCGCCCAATTCCACGCCGCCAGCAGATGCACCATTGGCAATGCCATGTTTTTACCTCCATCGCTTTTCAATTTTATTCTACTTGCGTGGATAGGAAATGTCAAGGTGTTAATGTTTCGTTCTGCTTTGGTGAAACCATTTATACATGCTTGACAATGCAACATTCCTTCTTTATAATGCACAGTGACAACTGAAACAAGCCTTATCAAGAGTGGTTGAGGGACGGGCCCGATGAAACCCGGCAACCGGTCGCAAGCGACATGGTGCCAATTCCCGCGGCGGAAACGCCGGAAGATGAGGCGAGCATGCATTTCCAAGCTCGCCCGACAGGCGGGTTTTTTGTTGATCTGAACGATGGAGGAATATAGAAAATGAGACATCTCTTCACTTCCGAATCCGTAACCGAAGGCCATCCGGATAAAATCTGCGACCAGATTTCCGACGCCGTTCTGGACGCAATCCTCGAAAAGGACCCCGACGCCCACGTTGCCTGCGAATGCGCCACCACGACCGGCCTCGTGCTGGTAATGGGCGAAATCACCACCAATGCCTATGTGCCGATCGACCAGATCGCCCGCAACAAGGTTGTTGAAATCGGCTATGACCGCGCAAAGTATGGCTTCGACGGCCAGAGCTGCGCAGTGCTTGTATCCGTGGACGAGCAGAGCCCGGACATCGCCCAGGGCGTGAACCGCGAGGTTGACGAGGACCAGGGCGCAGGCGACCAGGGCATGATGTTCGGCTACGCCTGCGACGAGACTGAGGAATACATGCCCCTCGCCATCTCCCTTGCCCACAAGCTCACCCGCCGCCTCTCTGAGGTGCGCAAGAACGGCACCCTGCCCTACCTGCGTCCCGACGGCAAGGCCCAGGTGACCGTGGAATACGAGGACGACGCGCCCGTGCGCATCGAGGCCGTCGTTGTTTCCACCCAGCACGCTCCCGAGGTTTCCCAGGAGCAGATTCACGCAGACCTGATGAAGCATGTGATCCTTCCCGTGCTGCCTGCGGAAATGCTGGATGAAAATACCAAGTACCACATCAATCCCACCGGCCGCTTTGTAGTTGGCGGCCCCCAGGGCGATTCCGGCCTGACCGGCAGGAAGATCATCGTCGATACCTACGGCGGATACGCCCACCACGGCGGCGGCGCGTTCAGCGGCAAGGACCCCAGCAAGGTGGATCGCAGCGCGGCATACGCCATGCGTCATGTGGCCAAAAACCTGGTTGCAGCGGGCCTTGTGAAGAAGTGTGAAGTGGGCGTTGCTTACGCAATCGGCGTTGCCAAACCTGTTTCCGTGTTCGTGGACAGCTACGGCACCGGCGTTTATTCCGATGACAAGCTGGCGGAGATCGTGAACGAAGTGTTCGACCTGCGCCCGGCGGCCATTATCCGCAACCTCGACCTCAAGCGCCCCATCTACGCCCAGACCGCAGCCTACGGCCACTTCGGCCGCAACGACCTGGACCTGCCCTGGGAGAAGCTGGATAAGGTGGAAGAGCTGAAGAAGGCAGCAAAGCTGTAAGGACTTTCAGAAAGGATGTTTTCCATGAAGCGCAGGATTTTTGCACTGGGATTGGCCCTTGCACTGCTCTGTTCCGCTGCATACGCCGCAGGCTACATTGCACCGGAATATATTTCCGCCGAGGATTACGGTGAGCCGCTGCGCATCCTGCAGGATTACCTCGGTGTGACGGAGATTGATCCCTATTCCAAGGAACCCTGGTTCGGCGAGCTGACCCTGACGGCCCTCGAGCAGTTCCAGTACGAATACGGCCTTGAGGCGACCTACGAATTCGACGCCCAGACGCTCTATGCCCTGCTGGATCTGCCTGCACAGGATGAATATTCCGATCCGCTGGTATGGATTCCCATGCACGGCGGCGCCCGCTACCATGTGGATGAATTCTGCTCCCTGATGATTGAGCCCCAGCAGATGCCGGAAACCTGTGCCTACGCGCTGGAATTCACGCCCTGCCTGCGCTGCTGCTATTGAAAAAATATGCATGCAAAGCACCCCGACACAAAAGTGCCGGGGTGCTGATTTTTATACATTCATCAGTTTTGCAAATTCATCGAGGGTTTCTTCGAACACCTTCAGCGCGCTGCGGATGGGTTCCGGGGAGGTGAGGTCCACGCCGGCGATCTTGAGTTCATCGATGGGGTACATGCTGCCGCCGGTGGAGAGGAATTTAAGGTAATCCTCCGCGCCGTTGTGGTTCAGGATGCGGTCTGCGATGGCGACTGCCGAGCAGAAGCCGGTGGCGTACTGGTAGACGTAGAACGCGCGGTAGAAATGCGGGATGCGCGCCCATTCGCTGTCGGTTTCCGGGGTGCTTTCGCAGATGGGATAGTAGGCGGCGTTCAGATCGTGGTACACGGCATCCAGGCTCTGCACGGTGAGGGGCTCCCCTGCCTCGTACATTTCATGCACCTTCTTCTCGAATTCCGCAAACAGGGTCTGGCGGAACACGGTGGTGCGGAAATGTTCCAGCAGGTGGTTGAGGATATAGGCGCGCTTCTTTTCATCCTTTTCGATGGAGAGCAGGTAGCGGCTCATCAACACTTCATTCACCGTGGAGGCCACTTCGGCCACGAAGATGGTGTAATCATGGTTCACATAATCCTGGTTCTGGCTGGAATACCAGGAATGCATGGAATGGCCGAGCTCATGGGCCAGGGTGAAGGCATCGTCATACTTGTTGCTGTAATTGAGCAGCACATAGGGATGCACGCCGTACACGCCGCAGGAATATGCGCCGGTGGTTTTGCCCTTGTTTTCATAGACATCGATCCACTGCTCGCTGTATGCGCGGTCGAGCAGAGCCTGGTATTCCTCGCCCAGGGGCTTGAGGGCTTCCTTTACCATGCGTTTGGCTTCCTCGAAGGGAACCTCGGCATCCACATCCTCGATGAGGGGCACATAGAGATCATACAGGCTGAGCTTATCCATACCGAGCAGCTTGCGGCGGATTTCCAGGTAACGCTCCATGGCCGGAATGCCCTCGCGCACGCAGGTGATCAGGTTTTCATAGAGGCTCTTGGGGATATCATTGGCGTAGAGCGCGCCCTCAAGGGCGCTGGGATAATTGCGCACCTTGGCATAGTAGCAATCCAGCTTCACGCTGCCGGAGTAGAGGGAGGCTACGGTATTGATATACTTGCGGTATTCGCCGAAATACTTCTCAAACGCCTCCTTGCGGATGGCGGGATCGGCGGATTCGCGGTACTTTCCGAAGAGGCCGTGGGTAAGCGGCTGGCCATCGGAGAGGGCCGGGAAGCTCATATCCACGCTCTCGAAGAGGTCGAAGGTCTTCTTCGGGGTCTGGGCGGCGTCGCCCAGCATGGCGAGCAGCTTTTCTTCATTCTCGCTCAGGGTATGGGTGCGGGCGCGGCAAATATCCCGAATCATGAAGCGATAGTTTGCCATATCCGGTTCTGCGATCCATTTTTCCAGCTTTTCGGGATCAATTGCCAGGATTTCCGGGCTCAGAAAGGCCATGTGGGTGGAGAAGGCGACGTAGAGACGGGTGGCCTTTTCCTCCATCTCCTGTGCGACGGGATCGCCGTTATCGCCGGAGGAATAGAGGAAGGTGTAAACATACACCCTGTCCAGCGCTTCGGCAGCGGCATAGAGCTTGTCCAGCCCGGCTTTCAGCGCTTCCTTAGACGCGCCCAGCGTGCCGGCCACGGCGGGGATTTCTTCCACCATGGCGGAAACGGAGGCGAGGGCTTCCTCCCATGCTGCGTTGCTTTCAAAGATATCTTTCAGGTTCCAGCAAAATTTGGGGTCCATTTCCTTGCGGAGCTTTTCCATGATTCATCAATCCTTTTTCGATGGTTTTTGTGCCCTTGCGAAGGGCTTGAAGAACAATGAGGGGGATATCTCCCCCTCGGCAATTTGGCTTAGTATTTGTCCGCTTCCTCCTGGGTATGTACGATGATGCCCGCGTCCTGAAGGGTTTTGCAGCCCTTTTCCTGATCGGAAAGGCGCAGGACCATCAGCACGTTGCCTGCGGCGTTGCGGCGGAAGGAATACATATATTCGACGGACAGGCCGGCATCGCCGATCACGCCCAGGAGGCGGGAGAGGCCGCCAGGCGCATCCGGGATTTCCGCGCAGATGACATGGTTCATACGGGCGGTGTAGCCCTCGGCCTTGAGAAGGGCCATGGCCGGATCGATGGCGTCGGAGCGCAGGATCATGCGCACGATGCCGAAATTCTGGGTATCGGCCACGGAGAGTTCGCGGATATCGATGTTTGCGGAGCCAAGTTTCGCGGTGAGCTCACGCAGGGTACCGGGAAGGTTTTCAAGAAAAACCGAAATCTGCTTGATAAACATCGCCTTTTCGCTCCTTTACTTACAGTTTCCTGCGGTCCACAACGTGCTTTGCCTTGCCCTCGAAGCGCTGGATGGATTTGGGAGCCACCAGCTTTACCTTCGTAGAGATGCCGACGACGGACTTGATGTCCTCGAAGATCTTCTTCTGGAGCTTTTCAAGCTCGGATACGGTATCGGAGAACATTTCCTCAGTGAGCTCCACATGCACTTCCATAACATCGGAAGAATCGATGCGGTCCACATAGATCATGTAATGCGGGGCCACGCCGTGGGTCTTCACCAGCACGGTTTCAATCTGGCTGGGGAACACGTTCACACCGCGGATGATGAGCATATCATCGGTGCGGCCGGTGATGCGGCCCATGCGGGCGAGGGTTCTGCCGCAGGCGCATTTTTCATCCGTGAGGGTGCAGAGGTCATGGGTGCGGTAGCGCAGCATGGGCATGCCGCGCTTGGTAATGGTGGTGAACACCAATTCGCCCTCCTGGCCGTAGGGCAGCGGATCGCCCGTGACGGGATCGAGGATTTCAGCGATGACATGGTCCTCGTTGATATGCATGCCGTTCTTGGCGAGGCATTCGTATGCAACGCCGGGACCGCAGATTTCCGTGAGGCCATAGATATCGCAGGCGTCGATGCACAGAAGTTCTTCAATGCGCTGGCGCATGGCCTCGGTCCAGGGCTCCGCACCGAAGCAGCCGGCCTTGAGCTTCAAATCCTTCTTGGGATCAAGGCCCATTTCACGAACGGTTTCGCCGAGATAGGTTGCGTAGCTCGGGGTGCAGCAGAGGAGCGTGGAACCCATTTCCTGCATCATCATGATCTGCCGCTGGGTGTTGCCGCTGGACATGGGCAGCACCATCGCGCCGATCTTATCCGCACCCTGGTATGCGCCGAAGCCGCCGGTGAAGAGGCCGAAGCCATAGGCCACCTGAACGATATCCTCCTTGCCGCAGCCGGCAGCGGTGAGGGTGCGTGCCATGACCTCGCTCCAGATATCCAAATCTTCTCGGGTGTAGCCGGATACGATGGGCTTGCCGGTGGTGCCGGAAGAGCCGTGGATGCGCACGATTTCCTCCCTGGGAACTGCCAGCAGGCCGTAGGGGAATTCATCGCGCAGATCCGTCTTCTCGGTGAAGGGCAGGTAGCGCAGGTCCTCTATGGTGCGGATATCCTCGGGCTTGATGCCCTTGGCGTCCATGCGGTCGCGGTAGAGCTTTACATTTTCATATTCGTGCTTTACAACCTCGCGCAGCTTTTCGTTCTGGTGGGCGATCAGCTCATCGCGGCTCATGCACTCATACTTCGGGTTGAAAATCTTGTGTTCCCGTTTGCTCATCTCAACACCTCATTGATTGTTTTACTGGTTTTCGATGGAGACATACGGAACCTGGTTGGTGCCGTCCTGCCAGAGGCGCTCGATATTGTAATACCTGCGCTCGTCCGGATGGAAGATATGCACGATGACATGGGCATAGTCCAGCACGATCCACTTGGATTCGCGCTCGCCCTCCTTGCGGCGGGGCTCAAGGCCCTCGGAGGCGAGCTTATCCTCCAAATCTTCCGAGAGGGAGCGCACGGACTGGATATTGCGGCCGTTTGCAATCACGAAATAATCGGTGATGGAGGTCATGTGGCCAACCTCGAGGATAACGATATCGTTTGCGCCCTTTTCATCCAGGATTTTTGCGGCTTTCATCGCCAACAGCTTGGAATCGATCATATTGTTCCTCCTTACGATCTTGCTATGTTTCAATGCCCGCTTGGAGCATGGTAATGGTTCTGAGATGGGGTTGTTTTCCCTGTTCAATCAAATATTCGTTTGTGAGTTCCGCGCAGCGCCGGGTGGCGGCCCAGAGATCGCTTTCAGCCAGCTTCCGCGCTTCATCGAGGCCCGGGAAGCTCTTGCGGTTGGGCTCGATGAAATCCGCCGTGTAGATCAGCGCGTCCAGCGGGGACATCTGTGCGTCTCCGAGGGTATGCTTGCGGATTGCGGAGAGGATTTCCGGATGACGGACGCCGAAAACCTTCTGCGCGTAGACCATGCCCGCCGGGGCATGGAGCACGCTCTCGGTATCCAGCTCGGTTTCATCCGCGTCCAGCACGCCCCGTTTTACCATTTTCCGCATTTCATCCAGCGGAAGGTACTTGGCGCAGTCGTGCAGCAGGCCGGCAAGCTCCGCTTTCGCGGGATTGACGCCGAAGCGGTCTGCGAGACGCTTTGCCGTTTCCGCCACGCCGAGGGTATGGATGTAGCGGCCGGGCTTGAGGGTGGATTTCAGGATTGCAAGGATTTCCGGCTTGGATTTGCCGCTCAGGTAGAGGCCATGGCTTTGGATGTAGTCCGCCACGGAAGCGGGCACAAATTCCGAAATATCCTCCCCCACCGCAGCGCGCCTGCGGATTTCTGTGGAAGAAATCTCCGGGCCGTTAAAGGGCAGGAGAAGGAACTTTGCGCCGTACCCGGCTTCGAACCTGCGCATACTGGCAGGGCTTGCATCGTCCGCGCCCCTGCCCACCACCGCGAAGGTGCAGAGCTTTGCAACTTCGCCGAAATTGCGCCAGGTATCCAGCACATCCAGCGTATCCGCGCCGATGAGGTATATCCACTCGGTATTGGGATTGCTGCGGTGTAGTTCCTTCAGGGTGTCCACGGTGTAAGTGGTTCCCTTTCGGAAGATTTCGATGTTGCAGGCGAACATTCCCGGAACTTCGGCAGCGGCAAGCTGGGCCATGCGCAGGCGATCCGTTTTGAGCGTAGGATGCTGCTTGTGCGGGGGATCGCCGGCCGGCAGCAACATCACCCGGTCCAGTTTCAGCGCCTGCATCGCCGCATGCGCGATCTGCAGGTGTCCGCTGTGCACGGGATCGAGCGTTCCGCCCATGATACCGATTCGCATGGCAACCATCCCTTTCCTTAACAATACAATAGATTTATGAACCGGAGATTTCGGGAAATGTATATTCTTTTCTAATTCGGCAAGACTATTCAAAAAACCTGCAAGGAGGCAGCCCATGGGCAAAAAAATTGATGGATTTGTGCTGAGCGCGGCAGCAGCGGCAGCCCTTTATTTCTATTTCCAGAAGGCGTTTGGAAACCGCGTACTATCGGCAATTCTCGCGCTGCTGGGGCTCATTGTGCTGCGCAGGGCACTGCGGATGCTGGGCAGGCTTTTGGGAAATTTCGGATGGATGAAGAAGCGCAGGCTGCGGAGATATGCGAACGGCGCCGTGCTGAAAATGGCGGCGATGCCGGAGCAGGAGGCGCAGGAAGCCATCGAGAAACTGCTGCGCAAGTGCTATGAGGGAGAATATACCCTTGCACTGGTGCAATCCCATCCCAGTGTACGGCTCAGCGAAGGACAGGTATTTCGCATCTGGAAGGATCGGCAGGGCTCCGACAAACTGGTGATCTGCGCCACATGCCGGGCGGATGCAGCCTGCCGGACAATGGCGGCGACGCTCAAAGGGCCGAAGGTCGCCATTGTGGATGCGGAAGCCCTATGCCAGATGATTGCCGAACATCCGGAGGATTATCCGCTGGAGCAGCATGCAGCAGCCCATGCAAAGCTGCGGCTGAAGCACATCTCCTCCCTGCTCTTCAACCGCAGGAATGCGCCGCGGAACCTGCTGTTTGCAGGATCAATGGTGCTGATGTATGTGTTCAGCGGAAATATATGGTATCTAGCAGCTGCAATGGCACTGCTGTTTTTGTCCCTTGCATCGCTGCACAGGAATACGCGCCCGGCAAAGCTGTTTTAGAGCACGAAAAGGAGCGCACCGCATGGGTGCGCCCCGGAAATACATATCAGCGCAGGGAATTGTACAGCTTGAGCACTTCTTCTTCGCTGCGCATGCCATCAGTGGCGCTGGCCTCGCTCAGGGAACACGCAGCGGAACCGATGCCCAGCACGATGGCATCCTCCAGCTTGTAGCCCTTCTCCGCACCGCAGAGCACGCCCGCGCAGAAGGCGTCGCCCGCGCCGACACTGCCCTTGATATAGCCTTCGGGCAGTCGGAGGCTATCCTTCTCAATATAGTTGTTGTTTTCATCCAGGCCATAGCCGCCTTCGGGAGTATGGATCACAGCCCAGGTGGTGACGCCCAGCTCCTTCATGCGCTTAAGTGCCAGCGGAATATTTTCCTTGATCAGCTTATCGTTTGCATCGCGCAGCTCGATACCGGTGGTCTGTCCGGCTTCGATTTCGTTGATGATGCAGTAATCGGCATACTTGAGCGCCGGGGGAACCAGCTTGCGGAAGCGGTCGCTGGCTTCGCTGACAACATCGATGGAGGTCTTGATGCCGTGCTCCTTGGCGGAGTGGAGCAGGCGCGCCATCTTGCTGCCGTATTCATCATCGGGCTGGTCCAGCGCGTTCAGCAGCAGGATATAGCCCACATGCAGGATGTTGCAGTCCAGCTTATCCCAATCAATATCGCTCTCATCCCACTTGGCGTTTGCGCCGAGGTAGGTAAAGAAGGTACGCTCCTTGGAAATCTGGTCCGCCAGCACGAGGGTGAAGGCGGAGATGCCCTCGCGAACGACATTATCGCAGTTGATGTTTTTATGGCGGCCCAGCATTTCCATGATGAGATCGCCCTCGGCGTCCACGCCGTTCTTGCCCATGGCATAGAGCGGCATTTCGGGATCGAGCTTTGCAAGATCGATGATGGTATTGCAGACCGCGCCGCCGGTGGAGCGGGAGATGCCATCCTGAATGTGCACAAGCTGCCCCTGCTTCGGCCAGCCATTGGTGGGATAGAGAATATCAACAATCATATTTCCTGCTACGCAGATGCCTTTGCCCATAATTTCACCTCAGAAGTTTATTTCATGTGTATATTTTAACATACGCCGCAGCAAATTTCAATATTTCTTTTCATTTAACTCGCGCGGGATTGACGATACAGGGATGTTATGTTAAACTTGATGCTGTGGTTCAGGGAAAATGGACCACGGTGAATTTCACAGGGGAAGTACGGTGAGAAACCGTCGCAACCGCCATTACCGTGAGCGCAGAAGCGCAAGCCGGGCTGCCTGTATTTTCATCCAATAAAAGCCGCGGATACCGCGGTAGAGGCATACGTTTTTGGGCAGGAAAAGCGCAGCCTTTGGAGGCGGGTAAAACCCTCTTCCGGAGAACTGTGCGCTGCAAGCCGTTTCGGCGGTGCGGCGCTTTTTATTTCCATTGATAGCCTGATTGCGCAGCCAGACACACAAAAGGAGGAATTTTCCCATGAAAAAGTTTGCCTGTGTTGTTCTCGTTGCAATTCTGGTGCTCTGCGGCTTTGCGCTGGCGGAGACGGTTTATGTTACCATCAGCAACGGCAGCGGCGAGCTGGTGATGGCCTACGCAGCTGTCGAGGTTTCCGACGCAGACGGCGACGGCGTGCTGACCATTGACGACGCGCTCTTCTGCGCGCACGATGCCGCTTACGAAGGCGGCGCTGCGGCAGGCTATGTTTCCGCCGAGACGGAATACGGCAAGAGCATTTACAAGCTCTGGGGCGAGGAGAACGGCGGCAGCTACGGCTACTACCTGAATGACGCAAGCGCCATGAGCCTGCTGGATGCGGTGGCCGATGGCGATTTGGTGCACGCCTACGCCTACCAGGACCTTGAGGGCTGGAGCGATACCTACTGCTACTTCAGCGCGGCTGAATTTGATACTTCCAGCACTGCAATGAAGCAGGTGCTGACCGCCCTTGTTTATGATGCGGACTGGAACCTGGTTCCCACTCCTGTTGAAGGCGCGATCATTACCATCAACGGCGCGGATACGGACATCATCACCGCTGCGGACGGCAGCTTTGAATACAACATTTTTGATTCTGAACCCGGCGAGTATGTGATTTCCGCCCGTTCCGAAACCATGACCCTGGTGCCGCCGGTATGGGTGGTATCCGTTTCCTGATTCCGATGCTGAAAAGAGTTTTTGCGTGGGTGTGTGCGCTGCTTCTGGCGCTCATGCCCATTTGTAGTGCAGAGGCAGATTGGCAGGCGGAAATTGACGGTATCCTCCATTTTGCGCAGGGCGAGAAAAGCACCGCCGAATGGGCGCTCTCCCTTGCCGGGAATCCCGGCAGCGCGGCGGACAATTATATCCTAGCACTGAGCTTTATGGGCGCGGATTTTGACCGCGCAGCCTGCGCGAAGGCCTTGGCGGAGGCGTTGGAATCCGGCGCGGAGACGAATCCCGTATCCCGGCAGCGAATGGCTCTGGCCCTCATTGCCTGCGGCGGTGCAGAACTGCTGCCGGAAGCCCTTGTGGATGAAACCACTGGCAAGCTGGGCGTGATGAGCTATATCTTCGGCCTGCACCTGTTGAGCAGCGGCGCTCCATCTGAAAATTGGACGAAGGAAGCCGTGATCGAAAAGCTCGCCTCCCTCAAAAAGGAGGATGGTGGCTGGGCAGTTACCGGCAGCTACGGCGACGTGGATGCGACTTCCATGTGTATCCAGGCCCTCTCTGCCTGCAAGGGCGAAGACGGCGTGCAGGAGTTGATCGACGGCGGAATCGCCCTGCTGGCTGCTCGGCAGAAAGAGAACGCGGGCTTTTCCAGCCTCGGGGTGGAAAATGCCGAGAGTGCGGCCCAGGCCGCGATGGCGCTGGTTTCTGCGGGGATCAATCCGCTGGAGGACGCGCGCTTCATCAGGGATGGCAGGACCATGCTCGATGCGATGCTGGACTACCGGCTCGAAAACGGCGGATACAGCCACACAGCCGGCTCCGAAGCGAGCGATATGGCCTGCGTACAGGCGCTGCAGGCGCTTTTGAGCGTGCAGGCGATGAAACCGATCTATGATTTTTCCGAAGTGGAAGCGATCACGAATTCGCAGGGCTTCGGTTGGAAGATCTATGCATGGATCGGTATCGGCGCTATTGCCCTGCTGGGCATTATATTTGGATTGATCAAGAAGCGCGGCAGGCTCAAGCGGGTTCTGTTTATCCTGCTTGCGGCTGCAATTGCTGCGGCGGGCGTTGGCTTTGTCAACTTTGAATCCACGGATTCCTATTACAGCGCTTCCGAGGTAAAAAACGCCGCAGGCAGCGTGTACCTGAGCATACGCTGCGACACTGTGGCCGGGCAGGCCCGGGACGGCAGCACCCCGGAGGACGGCGAAATCCTGCCGCGAACGGAAATTGCCTTCGCGGAGGGCGACAGCGTGTTTGATGTGCTGACCCGGGCGGTAAAGGAGCGCCGCCTTCACATGGAATATGCGGGAGCGAACGCTTCGCAAGCCTATGTAAAGGGCATCAATTACCTCTATGAGCTGGCCTACGGCGATCTTTCCGGCTGGATATATCTCGTAAATGGAGAGCGGGCGTCCGTGGGCTGCGGCACCTATGTCGTGCAGGACGGCGATGAAATTATCTGGGCTTACACCACTGAACTTGGAGAGGATTTAAAATGAACGTACTGAGCGATGTCAATCCGATTGTCGCCTTTATCTGGCTGATGATGACGGCTGGCATCGCCATGTTCTGCTTAAATCCGGTGATTCTTGTGCTTTCGGTGCTGGGAGCGGCATTTTATTTCCTGCTGCGCAACCCGGATACCCGGCTGCGGGATCACCTGCCCTACCTCGGCATTTTCATCATCTCCGGCATTGCAAACCCGTTATTTTCCCACAATGGCGCAACGGTGCTCTTTGTGGTGAACCACAATCCCATCACCCTTGAAGCCTTTTATTATGGACTCGTTCTGGGCGGGCTGATATTGGCGGCGCTCTACTGGTTTCGCTCCTTCCAGCAGATCATGACCAGCGATAAGCTGCTCTACATCTTTGGCTCGGCGCTGCCGAAACTGACGCTGATATTATCCATCGCCCTGCGCTACATTCCGCTGCTCAAACAGCAGACGAAGAAGATACGCGATTCCCAGAAGGCACTGGGGCTCTTTAAGGATGAAAACCTGATCGACCGCATCCGGGGTGAAGTGCGCATCTTCTCCGTGCTGGTTTCCTGGGCGCTGGAGAACGGCATCATCACAGCAGACAGCATGGCGGGCCGCGGCTATGGCATCGGACGGCGCACGCGCTTTGCCCTGTTTCGCTTTCACCTGCGGGACGGCATGCTGTGCTTAGCCTGCCTGCTGCTGGGCGGCATTGTAATCTGGGGCATCGCAGGAGGAGCGCTGGCATGCAGCTTCTATCCATGGTTTGTTATGCCTGAAAACACGCCTCTTGCCATGGCGGGCTACATTGCATACGGGGTGCTTGCCTTCTTCCCCGGCATTCTGGAAGTGGAGGAAAGAATTCGTTGGAAATCCTTAAAATCGAAAATCTGAGCTTCCGCTACCCGAATGCGGAGAAAGATGTAATTAAAAACGTCAGCTTCCAGGTGGAGGCCGGCGACTTTGCCGTGCTCATCGGCGCGACGGGCAGCGGTAAATCCACGCTGATGCGCCTGCTCAAACGGGAGCTGGCGCCGCTGGGCGATGTTTCCGGCAGCATAAAATATATGGGCAGGGATATCGCGGACCTCAGCGATTTTGATTCCGCCTGCCGCATCGGCTATGTGATGCAGCGGCCGGAGCAGCAGCTGGTGACGGACAAGGTATGGCATGAGTTGGCCTTTGCGCTTGAAAACATGGCGCTGCCGCAGGATGTGATCCGTCGCAGGGTAGCCGAAATGGCGAGCTACTTTGGCATTTCAGATTGGTTTGAACGCAGCGTGAGCGAGCTTTCCGGCGGTCAGAAGCAGCTTCTGAACCTTGCCGCCGTGATGGTGATGCAGCCGGACATTCTGCTGCTGGACGAGCCCACAAGCCAGCTGGACCCCATCGCCGCAAGTGATTTCCTGAATACGGTAAAGAAGCTCAACCAGGATATGGGTCTTACCGTAATCCTGATCGAGCATCGCCTGGAGGAAGCGCTGCCGATGGCGGACCGGGTTCTCGTGCTGGAAAACGGCGGCCTGATCCTGGACGCACCGCCGGCCGAGGCATGCGAAAGGCTGCGCAGCCATCCCGTGCTGCTGGATGCGATGCCGGGAGCGGTGCGGTTGTTCCATGCGCTGGACGCACGGGGCAACTGCCCCATCACCGTGCGCGAGGGGCGGCGCTTCCTGCGCTTCGGCTATCAGAATAAGATAAAATCTTTGGAGCAGCGTGAACCAGCGCGTTCCGCTGATGCGGCGCTTGAATTTCGGAATGTATACTTCCGCTACGGCCGGGAATGCCCGGATGTACTGCGCGGGCTGGACCTCACGGTAAAGCAGGGCGAGGTTTTCTGCTTCCTCGGTGCGAACGGCAGCGGAAAATCCACGCTCCTCAAGCTGGCAGCCGGGCTGAACCGGGCGTACAGCGGTTCCATCCGGGTATTTGGACAGAAGATCGAGAAGTATAAGGGGCAGAGCCTGTACCAGAACTGCGTTTCCATGCTTCCGCAGGATGCACAGACGGTGTTTTTAAAGAGCACGGTGCGGGACGAGCTGAAAGAAGTGAAGGCCGACGCGGCTGCCCTCCCCTATTCCCTGGATCACCTGATGGAACGGCATCCCTACGACCTCTCCGGCGGCGAGCAGCAGCTTGTGGCGCTTGCGAAGGTGCTGGCCTCGAAGCCCCGGCTTTTGCTGCTGGACGAGCCCACCAAGGGAATCGACGCTCATAACCAGAAGGCGGTTCTTGAGATTTTAGGGAGACTGAAAGCCGACGGCGTGACGGTGCTGATCGTGACCCACGATGTGGAATTTGCCGCAAAGTGCGCCGACCGCTGCGCGCTGTTTTTCCGGGGAGAAATCGTATCCGAGGATATTCCCAACCGCTTCTTTGATGAAAACAGCTTCTACACCACCTCCGCCAACCGCATTTGCCGCGGATGGTACAGCGGTGTGGCGACTGTGGAGGATGCGGCGGCGCTCTGCCGCAGAAACGGCGGCGAAGCATGAGGATACTGCTGATCAAAAATGCGAAGCTGCGGCGCTTGCTGGGAATTGCGATTCCATTTATCCTGATTCCGGCGGCGGTGCTGGCATTCGCCATCGGGCCGGGCCGCAGGCATTACGCCCTGTCCTCCCTGCTGGTGACGCTGATGGCGCTGGTACTCTTCTCCTGCGGCTTTGAGCGCAGGAAAACCGGTACCCGGCGATTGATACTGGTGGCGGTAATGACGGCGCTTTCAGTGCTGGGCAGGTTCATCTTCGGCGTAATTCCCGCGTTCAAGCCCATCACGGCGGTGGTGGTGATCACGGCGATGTATGTCGGCGGCGAGGCTGGCTTCCTGACTGGCGCGCTTTCGGCACTGATTTCCAATTTTTACTACGGCCAGGGTCCGTGGACGCCCTTCCAGATGCTCGCTTGGGGATTGCTCGGCCTGTTCGCAGGGCTGCTTGCGGGACCTCTGAAAAAGAGCCGCATCCTAATGAGCTTTTACGGCCTGCTTGCCGGCGCGGCATATTCCCTTTTGATGGATGTGTGGAACGTTGTCTGGTATAATGGGAGCTTCAATCCCGCGCTTTACACCGCCGCAGTGGTCACCGCCCTGCCCCACACCATTTCCTACGCGGTTTCCAATGTGGTTTTTTTAAACCTGCTGGCGCGCCCATTCGGTGAGAAATTGATTCGATTGAAAGTAAAATACGGATGCTGAGTAAAAGACCGGATTCCCCGAAGGGAATCCGGTCTTGATTTTATATGGATTCAGGCGCCTTTTTCTCACTTCCGTATTTGCGCATGGCGAGCACGATATCGCGGATGGTGCCGTTTTCGAAGCGGGCCGCCTGGATAACGATGGCTGCGGGCTCGAAATGGTCGCCGATGCGGCGGCGGTATTCGAAGCGGACAAGGTGGCTTGCTTCGGTCATGCTCTTTCGCAGGTTGTAGGGCTCAAGAATCCGGCGCATGGCTTCCTGGTCCTCAGGATGCACGTTCTGATCAATATATGTGGAAAAGGCAGCCTTGAAGGACTGGCTGAGCTGGCTGGAGGGGCCGCCGCCATGGGATTTGGCGGTGTAGCACATATCGCTGTCCAGCTCCACATAGTAGAGGCCATAGTAGATGCCTCCGAGGGCCGTAAGAGTCTGCTGCAGGATTCGGGCGCGCTCCTGGCGCTCGAGCTCGGCATTTTTCTCCGCATCCACATTGAGCACATAGAGGTTGGCGAGCAGATCGCCGTTATCCATGCTGCGGAAAATGCGCACCAGCAGGCGGTGCCACTGGTATTCATCGCCCATCCTTGCCCGGTATTCCAGGGTAGCCTGGGTGCGCCCGGCGCGGGTCATGGCTGTGAGGCCGGCAATTCCCATGGTTTCGACGCATTTGGGATAATCCTTCGGATGGATGTATTCCCGCAGCGCGCCATTGAGATCATTGGAATAATCCCGCCAGCTGTTTACGCCCACTGCGAGGTGGCGGATGCCATGGCCGGGCTTGCCATCGGTGAGATACCAGCGATTGCGGCTCACATTTACCTGCCACACTGCCGAGCACTTGGGCAGCATCAGCCTGCGGAAGCGTTCCTCCTCGACGATATTGTCGGCACGCTCAGCCTCGAGGGTGGCGTCGCGCACGCTGATGATTACGCAGTCGCTGTCGCATGCAGGGCAGCGCAGTTCAAAGCGCAGCACGCGTTCGCGATCATGGGCGGCGCAGTTCAGGCTCATCTCGTAGCGCTCGCCGGATTTTATTTCGCGGAGCCGGTCATACAGGCTTTCCGCATCGTCCTCTTCCATGCCATAAGCGAGGGCAAATGCGGAGAAACTCTCCGGAACGGGCGCATCATCAGCTTCGGAAGCGAAGTGCAGGCCATCGAAGGAGGCGCTGTAACCATCTCCGCTGCGCCTGTAAATGTAGATACCGATCTGCGCATCCTCCGTCGCCTGGTTGAGCATGCATGCGCTCACCTGCTCCTGGGTGACGCGGCGGCGGCGCTCCGAACGCACGCTGCGCACTGCGTATACCGCCATGAGCACCAGCAGCACAAGCTGCAAAACCGCACAGGCAATGGCGAGGGCCAGCGTAAGGCTGCTGTTCGCCGGGTCAAAGCCGATGATTTCTTCGGGAATGAACAGGGCGATGCCCCAGGGATCAATGCCGCTGGGCTGCTGGGCGATATAGAAGCCGGCATCGCCGCCGATATGCGCCTGCCCCAGCTGCGCGAGCATCAGCTTGCCGGTGCGGCCGCCATCGTTCAGTGCATGCAGGGTATCATAATAGCCTGCATCCGGGAATGCAGCGTTGGTGAGCAGATAGGCGCCGGTAGCAGCGTTGTAAACCGCATAGACATAATCTTCCGGATATGCGCTGCACAGGATATTGCGCACTTCATCGGAATCCAGCCAGCCTGCCAGCTCCGCATCTTTCCCCGCAGGCACGCGCAGCTGAATGGCGCCGTCATCCTCCATGATAATCTTTGAAGCGACGCCGTCAAATTCATAGCGGATGTAGCTGGCGGCGGATGCGCCCGCATCCATGAGCTCCACCCGTTCAAAGGAACCATGGGCGGCGGCGCTGTCCAGCAGCGCATCCTTCGATGCGGCATCGCCGCTGATGGCAGCGGCTGCCACATTCAGCTGGCGCAGGCCGCCTTCGATTTCCTGCTGCAGCAGGGTGGAAACCTGGCGGGCTGCAGCTGCCGCACGCTCTTCAGCAGCGGTGGTATCGCCGCCGCGAATGAGGAAGAATTGCAGCGCCGCAATCGCCGCCACCAGCAAAAGAAGCAGCAGGCAGCGCAGCACAGCACGGCGATTCATATTGGAATTTTGTTTCTTTGTTTTCATCGGCATTTCCCTCGCAGGTTTTCTGCGGTCATATATACTTGGCACAATTTAAATTCAGCCCATTTTACTATCATATTATATATCTACTTTTTTATCTGGAGATAAACAGGATGTATATACTCAATGAACCACGAGATTATTACAAAAAGAACCCTCCGAAAAGGAGGGTTCCTGAGCTTATTTGTACTTTTCCAGCAGGCGGACGCGGGTCTGCGCCGCTTCCTCCAGCATGTGCGCCGCATGGGAGAGGCTGCTTTCGCTATCCTCCGCGCCGCCGACGAGGCGTGAAAGTTCGCGCGTGCGGCCCGCAGCATCCAGACGGACGACGTTTGTCTGGGTGCGCTCGCCATCCGTATGCTTCTCCACCCGGAAGTGCGCATCGCCAAGGGCGGCGATCTGCGGAAGGTGGGTGACGCACAGCACCTGCT
The DNA here is from genome assembly GCA_017481065.1 of Clostridia bacterium. The sequence goes on from JAFUPT010000158.1 coordinate 19,072, forward strand.
TTTTCAGGGCGATGGCCTGCATCTTCTCGCCCACCACCTGCGCCATTCTGCCGGAAACACCGGTATCGATCTCATCAAATACCATGGAATCCACGCCGCCGCGGTTGAGCGACAGGGTCTTCAATGCCAGCATGATGCGGCTGAGCTCGCCGCCGGATGCAATGGCGGCAAGGGGCTTGAGGGGCTCGCCCGGGTTCGGGGAAAGCAGGAATTCCACCTGCTCCGCGCCGTCTGCCAGCGGCTTTTCGAGGGGCTTGAAATCCACGCAAAAGCGGGTTTTCGCCATGCCGAGGTCGGCCAGCTGACTGAGGATGCCTTCCTCCAATTCCTTAGCAAGGGCATGGCGGGATTCGGAGAGCACAGCGCAGGCCGCACGGAGAAGCTTATCCTCCGCCTTGAGCTGCTTCTTGAGACCGGCAATCTGCTCCTCGCCGGTTTCGATATCGTCGAGCCGGGCCTTGGCTTCATTTCCGAAGGCGATAACCTCCTCCTCCGTCGCACCATACTTGCGCTCGAGACGGGAGATGAGGTCGAGGCGCTCGGAAATCTTATCCAGCAGCCGGGGATCAAAGTTCAGCTCTTCATTGAGCGCCTGCAGCTGGGAACCGGCTTCCTGTGCACCGTAATAGAGGCCTTTGATCTCCTCGGCGAGCTTGGCAAAGCGGCTGTCGAGGGCGGCTATGCCCTCAAGGGACGCGGCGGCGCGCATCAGCGCCTCCTGCGCGGTGCCATAGGTGAGCTGGTAGGCATTTTCCACGCCGCCCTGCACCTTTTCCGCGTTTTCCAGCATGCGCAGCTTGCGCTCGAGCTTTTCCTCCTCGCCGGGCTTCAACTTTGCCGTGGTGATTTCCTGCACCTGGAAGCGCAGGGTATCGATCAGGCGCTCCTTCTCGGATGCATCCTTCATGCGCTTGCGCAGCGCGGCAGCCGTGGCCGCCTTGGCGGCGTGGGCCGATTTCACTGCATCGATCTTTTCGCGATGGCTTTCATCGCCGAAAGCATCCAGGAAATCCATATGGCGCGCCGGATTCATCAGGGACTGGTGCTCATGCTGGCCATGGACATCTACCAGAAGGGCGGTGAACTGCTTGAGTGTGTTCAGCGGCAGCACGACGCCGGCGATGCGGCAGATATTTCTTCCGTTGCGGCTGAGTTCACGGGAAACGCTGATCAGCCCGCCGTCTGCCTCGACGCCGAGCTCCTCCGCCATTTTCAGGGCCTCAATGTTTCCTGAAATATCAAACAGCGCCTGCACGCTGCCCTTTTCCGCGCCGGTGCGGATCAATTCCCGGTCGGCGCGGCCGCCCAGCGCCAGGTTCACACTATCCACCACGATGGACTTGCCAGCGCCGGTTTCGCCCGTAAGCACATTGAATCCCTGGGCAAACTCGATGCACAGCGATTCAATGAGGGCGATATTTCGAATTGTAAGTTCCAGAAGCATGGTAATTATCTCTTGATCAGGTTATGGAAGCGTGCCTCGATGGTCTCAATGGCCTCCGGGGAACGGCCGATAATCAGCAATGTGTTGTCGCCGGCGATGGTGCCGAGCACTTCGTTCCACTTCATGGAATCGATGGCCTCGCAGGCAGCGTTCGCGCTGGCGGAAAGGGTTTTGATCACCATCAGGTTGCCTACGCACTCCATGCTGATGATCGATTCGGTAAGGATGCGAATAAAGCGGTCGTTCAGGCCCTTTTCTGCGCGCTCCACGGTGGCGTACTTGTAGCCGCCGTTTTCGGAGAGCACCTTCAAAAGGCGCAGTTCCTTGATATCGCGTGAAACGGTTGCCTGGGTTACCTTCACGCCGTGGTTCTTGAGTTCCTCTGCAAGTTCCTCTTGCGTCTCGATGTCTTTATCTTCGATGATTTCCAGAATCAGATTATGCCGCGCGCTCTTCATGTCCGGTTCTTCCTCCTGCCCCTGCTCCTACGCAGAGTTCAATGTGTCCATTCAGACAGCTTGTCCCGCAACAAGCTGAAATAATTGCGGTCGTGAAGGCGAATAAACCGCGCCTTTAAATCAGAACGCAGGATTGTGATGCCCGGATCGCCGGGAGCCACATCCACAATTTTGCGTCCATCAAGCACGGCCTGTGCCCCGCCCCTGTCATCCAACACACGAATCGTTATCATATCACTGGAAGATACGACCACCGGACGGGCATTCATCGTGTGGGGACAGATCGGCGTAATGACAAAACAATCCAGGCCAGGCCGGATAATCGGCCCGCCGGCAGACAGCGAATAGGCGGTCGAGCCAGTGGCACTGGCCACGATCAGGCCATCGCCGGAAACACGATCCACCAATATACCGTTGACTTCGATCTCCAGGGACAATACGCTCACAGCCGGGGTGGAGCGCCTTACAACAACCTCGTTCAGAGCAAAGAGGCTGCGCTCATTCCGGCCCTGAATGCGCATCGTGATGCGGGAATCATAAGTGAACCTGCCCTCAAGCACATCCACAACATCCCGCCGCAGGTTGCAGGGATCCACCTCCGTAAGAAAACCCATTCTGCCCAGATTGATTCCGAGAATGGGTATATCATTCGGCAGCGCGTAATCCAGCGCGGAAAGGATGGTGCCGTCTCCTCCAAGCACCATCAGCAAATCGCAGTCATCAAAGCTGCCCTCGGAAAGCTCCGGGCAACCCAGGGCATGCGCCAGTGTGATCCCAGTCGTGATCGAAATATTGTATTCGTCCAACAGTTCCTTCAATTCGCACGCAACGCCAAAGCCGGCACGCTTGGAGGGGTTCCATACAATGCCCACCTTGCGAAATTCCATGCGAATCACCTCACGTCCATATATCTACTATACCAAAGAAAACCGCACTTGCAAGCCCTATCGGGCGGATTTTAAAAATTTGTCATAAGCTGCCGAAATTATGTCATCAATCGCACTTTCGCCGATGTTTACCTGCGCTTCGTCCTTCGGCAACAAATGGAGCAAAAATTCGATATTGCCCTCCGGGCCGCGCACCGGGGAAAAATCCAGTCCTGCGGCAGCCCACCCAGTGGTGGGGATGAAATCGAGAATATCCTTGAGCACGCTGAAATGGACATTCCGGTCGGTGACCACGCCCCTCTCCCCCACATCCTCCTTGGCAGCCTCAAACTGAGGCTTGATGAGGGCCACAAATTCCCGCTTGCCCGTGAGCAGCGGCAGCACTGCGGGCAGCACGGCCTTGAGGGAAATGAAGGATACATCCGTTGCGCCGAATTCCGGGGCGACGGGAAAATGCTCGGGCGTTAAAAAGCGGGCATTGGTGCGCTCCATGGCGGTGACGCGGGGATCGCTGCGGAGCTTGTAGTCGAGGAGGTTGTAACCCACATCCACGCAGTAGACGTGGCCAGCTCCGGCGCGGAGCATTACATCGGTAAAGCCGCCCGTGGAACAGCCGATATCCACGCAGGTTTTCCCCTGCACATCGATGTGGAAAACATCCAGCGCCTTCTTCAGCTTGTGCGCGCCGCGGCTCACATACTTATCCAGCTCGCCGCGTACCCGCAGCGTTTCACCCTCCTTGATCCATTCGCTGGCATTGAGGATTTTGCGGTCGCCCACCATCACGCGGCCCTCCATGATGAGGGCCTTGGCGAGGGCGATGCTTTCGAGGTTCATATCATCGTAGAGTGCCTGGTCTGCACGCCTGCGCTTCATACCGCACCTCCATCCTGCAATGCTTCGATTACCTTTTTGCTGATTTCCTCCACGCTGAGCCCGCAGGCCTTCCGCTGCTGGGAAATGCGGGCATGGGGAACGAAACGATCCGGTGCACCGAGCGCGATTGCCCGGACCTTTGCGCCATTTTCAGAAAGAATGCGCATAATTCCCTCGCCGAGCCCGCCGCAGAGGGTATTTTCCTCGAGGACAACGGCGAGTTTTGCTTCTTTTGCTGTATCCAGCAGCAGCTTTTCATCCATAGGTTTGATGAAGCGCGCATCTACAACGCCTGCGTGAATGCCCTTGCCCATGAGCTCGATTGAAGCCTGCATGGCGATCTGCACCATGGGGCCTACGGCGTAAAACATTACATCTGCGCCGCTGCTGAGCAGTTCCCACTTGCCGATCTCCAACGGCTCCTGGGCGGCGATGCCGGGCCCCAGGTCCATGCCCGCCTTGGGATAGCGGATGGCCATGGGCTTGTTTACCGCAGTGCTGAGCTCCACCAGCTTTTTCAAATCGCGCACATCTCGGGGCGCTGCGATGATCATATTCGGCATGGAGCGCAGATAGCTCAGATCGAAGAGACCCTGGTGGGTAGCTCCATCCGCGCCGACGAAGCCAGCGCGGTCCAGCAGGAAGGTGACGGGCAATTCGCAGCGGCACACATCATTTAGAATCTGGTCATAGGCGCGCTGCATAAAGGTGGAATAGATGGCGACATAGGGCTTCATCCCTGCAGACGCCATGCCAGCCGCCATGGTAACGGCATGCTCCTCAGCGATGCCCACATCGAAAAAGCGCTCGGGATGGGCCTCCTGGAAGCCGGTCATACCGGTGCCGGTGGGCATGGCGGCGCTCACCACGCAGAGGCGGATATCGCTCTGTGCCATTTCGCTGAGCTGCTGGGCAACAATGCTGCCGCAGCCAACCTCGGATTCATCCTTGCGGCTCTTTCCGGATTCCACATAGAAGGGCGCCACGCCATGGAAAGTATCCGGGTGGTTTTCAGCGGGCTGGTAGCCGCGGCCCTTCTGGGTGACAACATGGATCAGCAGCGGCCGCTTATCATCCTTTGCCCGCTTGAGCACGCGGATGAGCTGCTTTAAGTTGTGGCCGTCCACCGGGCCGATGTAGGTAAAGCCCAGCGCTTCAAAGAATTTATCATCGATGAAAAATGCTTTTATGCTGTTTTTCAGCTTCTCAAAGCAGCGAACGATGGGCTGGCCGACGCCCGGAATCTTGCCCAGGCCGCGCCGCACGGAGCTCTTGAGGTTTTTGTAGCCCTTGCTCTGGCGCATGCGGTCAAGGTGGCGGCTGAGTGCGCCCACGTTCCGGGAGATGGACATTTCGTTGTCGTTCAGGATCACGATCAAGGGTGTTTCACTCTGGCCGGCATCATTGAGGGCCTCGTAGCACATGCCGCCCGTGAGCGCGCCATCGCCCACCACGGCGATGATGCGGTTCTCCGCATGCATGATATCCCGGGTGCGGGCCATGCCCAGCGCGGCGGAAATGGCTGTGGAGGCGTGGCCCGCCACAAAACAGTCATACTCGCTCTCCTCCGCGCTGGGAAAGCCGCTGATGCCGCCCTCCTTGCGCAGGGAATGGAATTGCTCGTAGCGCCCGGTCAACAGCTTATGGACATAGCTCTGGTGCCCGACGTCAAAAACAAATTTATCCTCCGGGCAATCAAACACGCGGTGCATGGCGATGGTAAGCTCCACCACGCCGAGGTTGGAGGCCAGGTGGCCGCCGCATTCCGCAACTGCGCCCACAAGCTCCGTGCGGATTTCCTCCGCCAGCGCCTGCAGGTCCCGGATGGACATATCCTTCAATTGTGCAGGATTTTTAATGTCTTTCAGCATTCGTGCTTCCCCTGTGAATCAATTTGTGCGGGTGATCATGGATTGAACGAGCCCGCGGAAGAAATCTGCGCCCTCGCCGAAGCCGGAAAGGGCCTCCATGGCGATGGCGAGCTGTTCATCGATGATTTTCCGCGTGCCCTCCACGCCGTAGAGGGAGATCATAGTGAGCTTGCCCTGCTCGGCGTCCTTGCCGAGGGTCTTGCCCATTTCTGCGGAACTGCCTGTTACGTCCAACAAATCATCAGTTGCCTGGAAGATGCGGCCAAAGGCCTCGCCGTAGCGGCCGAGCGCCTCAATCTGTTCTTCACTTGCACCGGCGAGCTGGCCCGCCGCCCGCAGCGGATAGATGAACATACAGGCGGTCTTGTCCCGCTGGATGTAGCTGAGGGCCTTTTCATTTGCCACGGCGTTGTGCTCGCAGTAAAGATCCATCACCTGGCCTGCGATCATGCCGGTGATTCCCGCGCCAGTGGCGATTTCCCGGATGGCGCGCAGGGACTTTTGGGCATTTTCAGGCTGCCCCAGCGCGGCATTGAGCATCAGCTCAAACGCGCCGTTGAGCAGGCCGTCGCCCGCGAGGATGGCCTGGCCCACGCCGAATACAACGTGGTTGGTGGGCCTGCCGCGGCGCATGGTATCATCATCCATGCCGGGCAGGTCATCGTGAATCAGGGAATAGCTGTGAATCATTTCCACAGCGCAGGCGAAATCCATGGCAAAGCCGGTATCGCCGCCCAGCATATCCACCGCCGCGAGCAGCATGCTCGGGCGCAGGCGCTTGCCGCCGGCCAGCAGGCTATAATTCATGGATCGTGCCAACAGCTCCGGCATGCCTCCCTCCTCGTAGCTGTATTCAGGGAGCGCCGGGAAAATGGTATTCAGGCGCGCGTTAACCGTCTGCGCGTATTCTTTCAGGGTTTTCATAGGATTTCCTCCGCGTCTCTTTCCTCTTCACCCGCTGCGGTGAGGATGCGAATCTTCTCGTCTCCTTCATCCAGCAGCTTTTCGAGGGCCTTCTTCAGCTCGTTCGCACGCTCATAGGCGGTAAAGGATTCTTCCAGCGTCATATCGCCGGATTCCAACGCCCGTGCGAGGCGTTCAAGTTCCTGCATGCCCTCTTCAAAATTCAGCTTTTTGCGCATGATTTCTTCCTCTTGGTCTTCTTTTTCAGGATTTCGGCGGTGGCGCTGCCGTCCCGCATGTGGATTTCCACCTGCTGGCCCGCTTTCAGGGCGGAAATACCCTGCACAACGCCGTCTTCGCCGGAAATGTAGGCATATCCGCGCTCCAGCACGCCGCTGGGATTCAACGCGTCCAGCTTGGCTGCACTGCGGTCGAGCCTGGCACGCAGGCTCTTGAGCCGGTTCTGCTGGGCAAGGGTGGATTTATCCCAGGCAAGCATCACCTGCTCCCGTCGCGTTTCGATCAAAACCTTCGCGGGATTCCGGAAGGCATCCGATGCACAGATGCGGCTGAGCTCCGACCTGCGCAGCTTATTTCCATTCACAAGCCCCGCTTGGATGCGGCGCATGGCGATATCCAGAGAGGAGCGAAGCTCACTGGCCACAGGCACGGCGATTTCTGCGGCCATGGAGGGCGTGGCGGCCCGCAGGTCGGCGACGAAATCGGCGATGGTGAAGTCCGTCTCGTGGCCCACGCAGGAGATCACCGGGATTTCCGATCCCGCGATCGCACGGGCGACAATTTCCTCGTTGAAAGCCCACAAATCCTCGATGGAACCGCCTCCGCGACCGGCGAGGATCACCTCCGCGCGGCCATCTTCGTTCAGACGGCGTATGGCCTCTACGATCTCCCCCGCTGCGTTTTCTCCCTGCACGCTGCAGGGAGAAACGATGATTCCAACCCTGGGATTGCGCCGCCGGGCAATGCGGATCATATCCCGCAGCGCAGCGCCCGTGATGGAGGTTGCGATGCCGATGGTCTTTGGCAGCAGGGGAATTTCGCGCTTGATGGCGGGATCAAAGAGTCCTTCCTTCGCCAGCTTCTGCTTGAGCTCCTCGAAGCGCTGGTAGAGATCGCCCACGCCCTGCTTCTGCATGGAGGAGATGTAGAGCTGGTAGCTGCCGTCCCGGGGAAAGAGCGACGCTGAGGCGCGTACCCGCACCCGCATGCCGTCTTTCGGCTGGAAATCAAGGTTCATGGCGTTTTGCCGGAACATCACGCACTGCACCCGGGCGTTTACATCCTTCAAGGAGAAATAGCGGTGGCCGCTGATGTGGTGCTTATAGCCGGAAATTTCGCCTGTCACTTCCACACTGCGCAGCAAAACATCGCCCGCAAGCAGCCTGCGGACGTATTCATTCAGTTCTGATACGCTCAGGGAGCGATCCATTTGGAATTCCATCGATAAACACCATAAAGAAAGCCCCTGCCGCTTCCGGGGCAGCAAAGGCTAAGATTTTTGGGGATCAGGCTTCTTCCTCGCGGGAAAGCGCGCCGAGCACGCCGTTGATAAAGGAACCGGCCTTATCGGCAGAATACTGGTTGGCCAGCTCCACGGCTTCGTTGATCACGATACCGGCCGGAACCTCGCCGAGGCTCAATTCATAAGCGCCGAGGCGAAGAATTGCCAGATCGACCTTCGAGATGCGCTCGATGGTCCAGCCACGCAGATGTCGGGCGATGCTTTCGTCCAGAGCCTCCTGCTCGGCGACCACGCCCTCAAACATGCGGTTCATGTATTCCGATTCCTTTTCGCCGGGCTGCACGCCCAGCAGGTTCAGGCGGGTATCTTCGCCGCCATCGCCGCCCATTTCCCATTCGTAAATCAGTTCCATCGCATGTGCGCGCGCAACTTTTCTGTCCATGTGGCAACCTCGTCTCAATTCGTATTTTACGCACCAAAGCGGTGGCATGCTGGTGCAGGCCGCCGCAATGGGTATTATTCCTCTGCCTGGATTTCTTCGGCGGGCGCTTCATCAGCTTCCGCCGGCGGATCCAAAGTCAGGGTGATGGGTTCAATTTCAGGGAGCTCGGCAGTTTCTTCCTCTTCCACAGCAGGCGCAGGTTCTTCCTCCGCCACCAGCTCGATGACGGGCTCAGCGACGGACTCGATCTCCTTCACTGCCTCCTGCACCGGTTCAGGCGCATAGACGGGCGCGGAAGGAGCAGCCGCCTGGGCGGTATTCTTGCCCTTCTTGCGACCCTTGCCGGAGCCATCGTCCAGCGCATGCACGCTCACGCTTACCTCGCGCACAGCAACGCCGCAGTTGAGCTCAATATAGCTGCGGATGGCGCGCTGGATGTTCATGGTGACGGTAGGCACATGCGCGCCGTTGGCGATGGTTACGCTGCAGTTGATGGAAATGGCATCGGTATTGTTCACGATGCCGGATTTCATGTCCGCAATGCCCTCCACGCCGCGAACGGCCTGCCGGATCATCTGGTCCACAGCACCAATGGCGATGCGGGTGCGGCCTGCATCGCTGGAATCCACGGTAATGAAGCCGCGCTCAGCACGCCTGTTCTTGGAAGAAAACAGCATCACGGCGGTGATCACGGAAAGCAGCGCATAGATGGCCAGCACGACGGCGCCCACGATATCCGCACTGCCCTTGCCGATCAGGCTGTACAGGAAATCAAAGCCCTTGGCGATGGTTTCCGGCCATACGCAGAAGAACACAGCCATCGCGCAGGCGATCAACGAAAGCAGCCAGTGCAGCACGAGCACCAATTTCTTGCCAAAATTCAATTTCATATTGCTCTATCCCTCCTCACGGGTCGGGAGCATGCACGGGGCTTATTCCTCGTCCGCCTCGGTATCTTCCGCAGCTTCCTCGGGTTCTTCTTCCTCAGTTTTTTCCTCAACCACGGGTGCGGGTTCCTCAGCCTTCGGCTCCTCATGCGCCGCATTCTCGGATTCCTCGAGCATCTTTCTTCTCTGCTCGTCGAGCTCAGCGGTGGCGCGCTGTTCGCGCTCGAAGCTGATGCCGGATACATGCACATCAACCGCATGCACATCCAGGCCGCTCATGGTTTCGATGGCCTTCTTTACGTTTTCCTGGATGCTGCGGGCAACATCCGGCACGGGAGAGCCATATTCCACGACGATGGTCACATCGACGGTAACCTTGTTGCCGTCCAGATCGATGCGCACACCCTTGGTGAAATTGCGGGTATTCTTCCGGGAAAACATATCTGCAAAGCCGCCGTTCTGGGAAGACATGCTTGCAACGCCCTCCACCTCGGTGGCTGCCAGGCCGGCGATGGTGGCTACGACTTCAGTCGCAAAGGAAACCGTGCCGTTGGGATTTTCATCCAGCTTGACATCGGGCTGATAATTCTCACTCATTTTTCAGACCTCCTTTAAGCGATCAGCCTCCGGCGCAGGAAAGCAAGCAGTGCGCGCTCCTGTCCGCGAGGCGTATTGGCCCTTATTTACCAATGCCTATATTATAACAGATGATTTGTCAATGCGCAATCGTTATTTCGCCGAATTTATCGGAATGATCTTAACATTGCCGCTCTGAACGCCCGTTTCCCTGCAAACGAGTTCAAGAATCAGGCTGCTGTCCTGTTGGGTAATTATCCCGGCGTGCAGAAGCACGTTCACTGAAGCATTGTGCACGGTTACCACGCAATCCTCGTAGCCGCGCATCCTGAGCACGCCTTCCAGGGTGAGCTCCGCCTCTTCCGATTCGCAAATTTCGATCAGCTGGCGCTGCGCCATGCCGGCGATCTCCGGCTCCACACCCACGCCGTGGATGATATCGTTCAGCTGGCTCTTCTGCATGGCGCGCAGCTGTTCCCGTTCGCGGCGAAACTCCTCGAGAGGATCCCCTTCCGCCGGGCTCATGGTTTCAACGATATTTTCCCTCGGCGCAAGCTGCCATCCAAATCCAAAGCCCAATGCCGCGCATGTGATCACCAGCATGGCCAGGCGAAGGTATTTTGCGAGCTTTTTCATCTATTATCGCCCCGATTTCACGATTTCAATCTGTTCAAGTTCCAGCCCGGTGAGGGTTTTTACGGCGCGCTGGATTTGCAGCGAGACGGAGATATCATCTGCCGCCGGCGTGGAAACCACAGCGCCGGTGCAGCTGCCCTCCCCATTCTCCATGAGCATCACCGAGACTCTGCCCGCGCCATCGATGCTGGACAATATGCGCTCCAGACGTTCTTCCAGCGTGTTTCCGCCGGAATCGCCGTCTCCGCCGAGCATGAGCACCAGCAGGATCGCCGCGGCAGCCAGCAATATGAATATCTCCAGCTTGCGCGCGGATTTCAATGCTTCGATGAACTGCATTCTGCGATCCCACCCTCATCCGTTCAGCATTTTCCACAGTTTCAGGATTCCCGAGACGGCTGCTGCAGCGATTTGCAGTCCCAGCACCATGCGGACAGCCGGGAAATACCGGCTGCCGTCCAGCAGCTGTTCGCACAGCGCTGCGGCCATGCAGATGCAGGAAACGGCAAGTATGGTCTGCTGCATGTCGGCCTCCTATCCCAGCAGGCCGCCGCCTGCCGCCATAATCGCGCCCAGGAGTATGGTGCCGATGGCCAGCGAACCCGTGCAGAGCTCAAGCGCCATCTGGCATACGCTGCCCACCTGCTCGGCAGCCCGGGCGGAGGTTTTCTCCCCCAGCACATCCATAAATGCAGCGACCAGATGCAAAAGCAGCATGGCGGCTCCCGAGCTGAGCAGGGGCTTTATCCCCGCAGCCAGCAATGCAACGATGCCGCTCACGCCGACCGCGCTCTTTGCCGCCATGATGCCGGAAACATAGGCTTCCCAGGCATCTGATACCCCGCTGCCGATCACCGGGGCCGCGCTGTCTACGGCGTACTTCGCTGTGCGCACTGCCACACCGTCGAGGGATGCGGATACATTGCCCTGCAGCGCAATCAGCGCCGTAAACAGAGTAAAGCACAGGCCGGTACCCCAGCCGATGGTTTTTCGCAGGAGCTTGGTAATCCTGCCAAGATCAAGCGTGTCCGTCAAGCAGCCCGCCAGCGCAGTGCAGAGCGCAAACCTGCACAGCGGCAGCCCGAAACGCAGGAAAATGTTTTCCGCGATATCCCCGACGAGGGCAGCTCCGGGAGAGATCAGCGCCGCGCTGCCGCTCATCCCGGCTGCGGAAAGCAGCGCTGTGACGGCAGGTGCGACGACATCCGAAAACTCCCTGGCAATGCCAAGGCAGTCCTTCGCGGCATCCAGGGCCAGCATGGCGATCTGCCCCATTGCCAGCAGCAGATACAGCCGCACAAGAAAGCGCGCGCCGCCGCCACCCCTGAGCACGCAGCCGAGCACCGCGAGCAGCACCACGGGCGCAATCATTCCGGCTGCGCAGTCCAGAAGTTCATCCAGGGATTCCCTTGCCCGGCTTTTGAACCATTCAAATATGCCGCTGCCTTCCTCTTCTCTACGGAGCACGGATTCAACCATCTGCCCCGCATCGATTCCCCCGGCATGCTCACCGGCAAATTCCTCTAGGGGCTGCAAGTCTGCAAGATGTATCGCTTCCTCCGCCTGCGCACTGCCAAGCAGGAGAAGGATGAGGATGATGAGCAGCCGCTTCATGAAAGCAGCTCCGCAATATCTTCCATGAGCCGCGCGGCGGTGGGCAGCGCGGCGGCCACAATACCGATGCGGACGCCCGTATCGATGCGCTTTGTCAGCGCAGCCTCCCCCGCATCCCGGCAGATATCGGAGGCAAACTCCGCCACCATCGCAACGCCGCAGAGCTTGAGGAGGACCAGCCTTTCGCCGTCCAGCGTACCCGCAGCATCCTCCAGCCTTTGCAGCGCATCGGAAAAACTGCCGATATCCGCCGCCGAGAGCAGCATCACTGCCACGCCGCAGCCCAGCGCCACTGCCGTTGCGATCTGTGGATGGGCAGTTCGGATCATCATGCATACCAGTGCGGCAGCCAGGCACAGCATCAGGATGCGCAGCATATTCATCCCGCAAGGTTAAACATCACACGGATGCTTTCGAAGAATTCCGAAACCATGTCCAGCACCATCATCAGCACTATGATGAGCCCGGCGAGGGTGGAGAGGGTGGCGATGTCCTCCCGCCCGACGCGGCCGAGTATTTGCGAAATTACTGTAATCAATATGCCGATTGCGCCGATTTTGAATACAAATTCAATATTCATTTTTGCCTCACACGATGATGATGCAGATGCCCACGCCCACCAGCGCTCCGAGCGCCGTGTATGTGCGGGAGGCATCAATAAAGATGCGCCGGGCGTTGGAATGGACTTCTTCCATGCTGGAGATGGTTTGGGAGAAGAGCTCGTTCTGCTCATCCCGACCGCTGCCGCCGAGCCGGGAAAAGAAATCATCCAGCAGGCGCACATCCTCCGCAGTGAGGCTGTCCAGGCTTCGGCCGCGCTTGATTTCTTCATCACGCAGCTTGATCCAGCATTCCCCGAGGCTGCTGCCTTCCCACAGGCTGTTACCGAGGTCCCGGAAGAGGCGGGCATCGGATTTGCGCAGGAGGATGCCCAGTGGTTCGAGGCTGTTGAGCATCCTGAGCCGCAGCACCCGCATACCAGCCAGCAGTTCGCCCAGGATTTCCGACCTGCGCTTCCTTCCGTTGGACATTACGCGCCCCGCACCCGCACAGGCGACCAGAACCAGAGACAGCAGCAAGCCCTTCAGCATTCCTATTCTCCTTCACTTCCATATTCACGAACGGAATTGATCCTCCCCGGCTCCGGGCCGAGCAGCACGGCACGGCAAAAGATTCCTTCCTGAAACAATCCGCGAAACCGGTTCTCCGCGTCCACAAAGGAAGCGGCGTGCGCCGTGGCGACCACGGCAGCGCCGCAGCGCGCAGCATCCCGTATGGCGGCGGCATCGGCCTCCCCGCCGATTTCATCCGCCACGATCATCTGCGGCGCGCAGGCGCGCAGCAGCAGCTCCATGGCGATGGCCTTCGGGCAGCCATCCATCACATCGGTATTCGGCCCCAGGTCGAATTGGGGAATTCCCTCCCGGCAAGCGGCAATTTCCCGGCGTTCATCAGCAATCGCCACATTATAGCCATCTTCCGAAGCAAGCCGCGCGATTTCCCGCACCAGCGTGGTCTTGCCCATGCCCGGCGGCGAGAGTATGAGCATGCTTTCCGGCGAACCATGCCACAATTGCCCGGCAGTGCTGTTTCGGATTTCCCTCGGGATGCGTATGCAGAGGGAGCCGACGCCCGCCATGCTGGTCACGCTGCCGCTTGCGGCGTTCAGCCTGCCGCACACGCCCACGCGGATTCCGCCTTCCATGGTGAAGTAGCCCTGCTTGAGCTCCTCCTCGCAGGCGTAGAGGCTGTCCCCCATGAGGCGTGCGAGGATGCGCCGGAAATTTTCTGCTGCAATGGTTTCTGAGGGCACCTTCGTTCCATCCATCATGCATAGCGCGGATGGCCTGCCCGCCCGGATGCGCAGCTCGCTTATGCCGCAGCCCTTTTCCCGCAGCTGCCTGCCGAGCGCGCCGCCGATGCATTCCGCCAGCCTGTCCATCGCCTGCATTCCCTTCCCTCCCGCACAGACTATTCATATTGGCATGCCCACCGCTTTATGAGCCGCATACCGCGCATGATTTTGAATTTAATTTAACTTTGCTCCGCGTGTATTGTATGCTATAATCATTATGGAGGTGTATATTTGTGAAAAAGGCACCAAAGCAGATTGCTTACAAGATTTTGTCAATTGATCCCTGGCTCAAGCCGTTTTATAAAGATATTGACCTGCGCATGCAGCGCAACAACGATGTGCGCCGCCGCCTGCTGGGCGACAACGCAGACCTCACCACTTTCGCAAACGGATATATGTTCTATGGATTCAACCGCACGGATGACGGCTGGGTCTACCGCGAATGGCTGCCCGGCGCGGATGAGGTGCACCTGATCGGCGATTTCAACAAATGGAACCGCACTTCCCATCCCCTTACGAAGATCGAAGGCGGCAACTGGGAAATCCGCCTCGAGGGCGCGGATGCGCTGCAGCACGGCCAGCGGGTGAAAATTCAGGTGCGTAGGGGCGATAAGACCTTCGACCGCATCCCGGCTTACATCCGCCGCACCATCCAAGATCCCTCCAGCAAGCAGTTTTCCGGCCAGATCTGGGCGCCCCAGCGCCGCTTCATCTGGACCGACGGCAGCTACAAAAAGCGCAAGATGACCACGCCCGTGATCTACGAGGCGCATATTGGCATGGCACAGGAGCGCGAAGGCATCGGCTCTTACCGGGAATTCGCCGATAACAACCTGCAGCGCATCGCCGACCTCGGCTACAACACCATCCAGCTGATGGCCATCCAGGAGCACCCCTACTATGCATCCTTCGGCTACCAGGTTTCCAATTTTTTTGCCGCCTCCGCATGGTATGGCGTGCCGGAGGATTTGAAATATCTGGTCAACAAGGCGCATGAGATGAGCATGTTCGTGCTGCTGGACGTGGTGCACTCCCACGCATGCCCGAATGTGGGCGAGGGCCTGAATGAGATGGACGGCACGGAGGACCAGTATTTTCTCGCCGGCCAGAAGGGGTGGCACAAGGCTTGGGGAACCAAATGTTTCGATTACGGCAAGCATGAAGTGATTCACTACCTGCTCTCCAACCTCAAATTCTGGCAGGATGAATACCACTTCGACGGTTTCCGCTTTGACGGTGTAACCAGTATGATCTACCAGGACCACGGCCTGGGCACCAGCTTTACCAGCTACGACCAGTATTTCGGCCTGAATACCAATGTGGACGCAGTAACCTACCTGCAGCTGGCGAACGAGCTGGTGCATGCGGTGAATCCCTTCGCCCTCACCATCGCGGAGGAAATGAGCGGCATGCCGGGCATGTGCGTTCCCATCCGCTCCGGCGGCATCGGCTTTGATTACCGCCTCGCCATGGGTCTGCCGGACTTCTGGATCAAGCTGCTCAAGGATACCAAGGATGAGGCTTGGGATATGCACAAGCTGTGGTATGAGATGACCACCCGCCGTCCCAAGGAGAAGAACATCGGCTACTGCGAATCCCACGACCAGGCGCTGGTGGGCGATAAAACGCTCATCTTCCGCATGGCGGATGCGGAGATGTACACCGGTATGGACAAGGCCTTCCACTCCCCCACCATAGACCGCGCCATCGACCTGCACAAGCTGATCCGCTTCTCCACGCTGGTGCTCGCCAGCGACGGCTACCTGAACTTCATGGGCAATGAATTCGGCCATCCGGAGTGGATCGACTTCCCACGGGAGGGCAACGGCTGGAGCTATAAATACGCCCGCAGGCAATGGAGCCTGGCGGAAAACGGCTATTTGAAGTATGGCTGGCTGGAAAATTTTGACCGAGCCATGCTGAAATTCGTGCGCAAATACCGGGTGCTGAGCAAGCCGCAGGCCATGAACCTGTGGATTGACCAGGAGAAGAAGATCATGGCCTTCTCCAAGGGCGAACTGCTCTACCTGTTCAACTTCAACACCACCAAATCCGTCACGGATTTCTTCCTCCATGCCCACACTGTGGGCGAGGGCAATTACCGCGCGGTGTTTTCCAGCGATGACAAGGAATTCGGCGGCCAGGAGCGCGTGAGCAAGGAATACATCTACCACACCGAGCACCGCAGCGAAAAGGGTGTGGGCTTCGAAGTATACATTCCCTGCCGGACGGCGGTTGTGTTCCAGAAGGTCGATTAAGCTGGCAAAGAGGAAAAAGCATGGGACAGATCGCAAACCAGATGGCGCTGGAGCTCTTTTTCAGACTGAAAAGAAAGATCATGGAAAAGCGCGAAGAGAAGAAAAATCAGGAAGAACAGGCCAAAAAAGAAGCTGAATAATGCAAGCAAAGCGGGCGCATCGGAATATTCCGATGCGCCCGTTTTGTTCAGCTCTCCCTAACATGCTGCACTGCAGAAGGAGTAAATTCATAAAGAAAAAGTCCCATCCGACCGGATGGGACTTTGGGTTTGCAGCTTAGATTGCCTTTGCGTTGGCCAGCAAGTACTTCTCAGCTTCTTCGCTCCACAGCATGTTGTTGCGGGCGCAGATTTCAGCCAGCTTGGCGAACATGGGATCGGTTTCGCCCTTCTTGGCGAAATCGTCGATGGCGGTCAGCTCCATGGAGATGTTGGGGTAGATCAGCTTCTTGCCGCCGGGGATCTTGGGCAGGTTCATGGTGGTTTCGATAACTGCATCCAGGCCGCCTACATGGGTGACCATACCAGCGGGATTCAGCTTGCCTGCTGCGATCATCTCGAGGGACTCGATCATATCATCGGTGTTGCCGCCGGAGGTGCCAACCAGGTGGTGGTCGCCGTAGTGAACATCATAGAAGTTGAAGTTGGCGGAGAGC
>JAFUPT010000159.1 GCA_017481065.1 Clostridia bacterium
CTGTTCCTGGCCTTCGTATTCTTTGGCCTGCGGGTAGCTCTGCGCTGCAGGGACCGCTTCGGCAGCCTGCTCGCCGGAGGCATCACCAGCATGATCGGTGTGCAGACGGTGCTGAACGTGGCTGTTGTGATCGGGCTCATGCCCACTACCGGGCTGCCGCTGCCCTTCTTTTCCTCGGGTGGCACATCCGTGTCCATCCTGATGGGCGCGACGGCGATTTTGATGAATATTTCCGCATCTTCGGATGCGAATCCGATGGGAAGCTGAGGTGAAGAAGCGTGAAGGGCAGGCGGCAGGCGATTGTTATGTTCATCGTGTTCACGGTGCTCTTTGCGCTGCTCTTCCGTTTCGGCTTCGTGGTGCGCAATGTAGTGATCTCCGGGCAGAGCGACGTGGCGGAGGATGTGATCATCCGTGCGGCAGGGATTTCCCTCGGGAAATCCATCTTCACAGTGGACAGGCTGGAGGCGCAGGAGGGCGTGAATGCGCTGGGAACGATTGAACTCACGGGCATGCGCCTGCGCTATCCCAGCACTGTGGAGCTGAATGTCCGCCTGCGCAGCAGGGAAGCCATGCTGCTCTACGGTGGGAATATTGTGGTTCTGGATGAAAATGCCGTGGTGGTGCAGCTGCTGGAGGATGTGCCGGACAGGGACATGCTCTACATCAGCGGTTTTCGGGCGACTGCTGCCCAGCCGGGTAAGAAATTCGGCGGTGAAGAAGAGCAGATGGCTGCCTGCATTTCTGTGCTCACAGCTGTAAACCAGGGCGCTGCGGATGTATATGTATCCGAGCTCAACCTTTCCGACCCGGAAAATATGCTGCTCATTACCCGCATGGGAACCACCGTAAAGCTCGGAAACCGGGAAAACATGGAGAAAAAGATTGCATGGATGAAGGCAGTTGTGCAGGATCTTGACCGGAGGGGAGAGACGGGCGGCACGCTGGATGTATCCAGCGGCGTCAAGGCGAACTTCCGTCCTGCCGGAATCTGACACGCATTTCCTGAAATTGTTATTTTTCACGCCATTTTGAATGACGGCATCTCGATCAAAATTTGAAACAATTTCGACACTTGCGAAAATCGCCGAAAAACGGCGGTTTCGCGTTTGCATGCAAATTCAAATCCATGTATAATAGAACATATAGAACTATATGGGAACCCGGACGAATAAGGTGGGCGAACAAGAGATATGAGCAAGACGCAGATTGCGGCCATTGAATTTGGCACATCCAAGATCGTTACGATCATTGCCCAGAACGGCGGCATTGACCGCCTGGAATTCCTGGGCACCGGCACCGTGCCTTACGATGGCTTTCAGGACGGCGATTGGAATACGCCGGGCCAGATGATTCAGCGCGTGCGCGATTCCATCGCAGCCGCTGAGCTGGAAGCAAACCAGAAGATCAAGGAAATTTATGTAGGCGTACCCGGCGCATATATCCATGTATGCGCAGCGGAAGCCGAAATCGAGCTGAGGGAAGAGGGCGTTACTGAGGAAGATCTCGACCTTGTGCAGGACGTCGCTGCCGAGCAGCTCCGTATCGCAGAGATGGGCGGCCTTGTGCTGCACCGCTCTCCCGCCTGGTTCCAGGTGGATGATGGCAAGAAGACCGTAGAGCCCAGCGGCCATGGCAAGGTGCTGCGTGCATGCACCTCCTTCGTGGTGGCGGATCCCCAGTTCATTGATGATGTGAAGGAGATTCTGGGCGCGCTGGATATCACCATCCTCGGCTTCCTCTCCCCGACCCTGGGCGAGAGCCTGCTGCTGCTCTCGATCGACGACCGCGACCGCGTGTCCATGCTGATCGACTGCGGCTACCTGAGCACCGAGGTGAGCATTATTCACGGCGAGGCCATCGTGTACCACGCGATGCTGCCCATGGGCGGCGGCCAGATTACCGCCGATCTTGCCCACCAGCTGCGCATACCGATGCGCGCTGCGGAGCAAATTAAGCGCAGCTATGTTTTCAATCCGGATGAGTTTGATGAGAACGCCTTCGCGGAAGCCATCGACGCCCGCGGACGCCGGCTCACCTTCCCGCGCGAAGTTGTAAGCCAGTGCATCGAGCGCTCCATGAACGAACTCTGCGATATGATCGACATGACGATCAAGAATGATGCAACGGAATATCTGGGAACCCGATCCCAGATTTATCTCACCGGCGGCGGCATCGGCCTGATGCGCGGCGCACGGGATTACCTGGCGGAGAAGATCGGCAATCCGGTGAAGGCCACCGCGCCCAAGACCGCGAAGATGAACAGCCCGGTTTATTCCGCAGCTCTGGGTCTTCTGGATCTCACCTTCGATTCCATCGAACGCCACGATTCTGAGGACAACAGCTTCGGAAAAAAGCTGACCGGATTTCTCCGGAAGAAGAAGTAAGCAACGATAAACAATCTTTACGGACGAGGGGGATTGCCTTGTGATTGAATTTGAAATGGAAGAGACCATGACTACCGAAACCAATTTTGCAGCAATCAAGGTTGTTGGCGTCGGCGGCGCCGGCACCAATGCCGTGAACCGCATGGTGGCCTCCGGCCTGAAGGGCGTGGAGTTCATCGCAGTGAATACCGATAAGCAGGCCCTCGCGCTCTGCGATGCGGAAAAGACCATCCAGATCGGCGAAAAGCTTACCAAGGGCCTCGGCGCGGGCGCAAATCCCGAGATCGGCCAGAAGGCAGCCGAGGAGAGCCGCGATGAAATCGCCAGCGCCATCAAGGGCAGCGACCTCGTGTTCGTTACCTGCGGCATGGGCGGCGGCACCGGCACCGGCGCAGCTCCCGTAATCGCTGAAATCGCCCGCGATATGGGCATTCTCACCATCGGCGTCGTTTCCAAGCCCTTCCTCTTTGAGGGCCGTCAGCGCATGCGCAACGCCGAATCCGGCATCGAGCGCCTCAAGGCGCACGTCGATACCCTGGTTGTGGTTCCCAACGACCGCCTGCTGAGCGTTGTCACCAAGGGCACCACCATGACTGAGGCATTCAAAATTGCCGATGACACCCTGCGTCAGGGCATCCAGGGCATCTCCGACCTCATCTCCATGCCCGCCCTCATCAACCTCGACTTCGCTGATGTGCGCACCGTTATGCAGTCCCGCGGCCTGGCCCACATGGGCATCGGCACCGGCTCCGGCGAGAACCGCCTCGTGGAAGCTGCTAAGATGGCCATCTCCAGCCCCATGCTCGAGACCTCTATCGATGGCGCGCGCGCAGTGCTCATCAACATCACCGGCGGTCCCGATACCTCCATTATTGAGATCAACGAGGCTGCCCGCATCATCACTGAAGCTGCCGATGAAGAAGCCAACATCATCTTCGGCGCCGGCATTGATGACAGCATGACCGATGAAGTGAAGATCACTGTGATCGCCACCGGCTTCGAAAAGACTCCCTTTGTGGCAGATAAGAAGCCTGCCCGCGAAGTGAAGTCCTTTATGGATGATGAACCCGAAATGCCCCGCCGCGAGCGTGTTGCTCCCCGCAACTTCGAAGATGAAGAGGTTTCCCCGATCTTCGAGCGCCGCCGTCCCGCACCCGCACCGGCACGCGAGCGCCGCTACGAGGAGCCGGACCGCGAGTACGCTGAGGAGCGCCCGGAGCGGGCGCGCCGCCAGCGCGTTTACAGCGATGATTCCCCGGACTCCCGCACCCAGAACCGCCGCGGCTTCACCCCGGATGTTCCCAGCTTCATGAAGAAGAAGGGTTAATCCGGCGTATAAATCCAGCCAGAATTCCTGCGATGCAAATATCGCAGGAATTTTTTCTATATCGAAGTAACCTTTTTCCCTCCTGTGAAGTCTAATAGGCGTAGCTACAAAAACGGAGGTACATGCGCATGAACAGTGAAGAATTTGCCGCGAGGGTCGAGGCGATGCGTTCCATGCTCTATCGCATCTGCTGCATGCAGCTCTATGAGCCGGCGGACCGGGAGGATGCGATTCAGGAGGCAATCTTCAAGGCATGGAAAAAGCGTTCTTCGCTGCGGGAACCCCGATACTTCAATACATGGTTTATCCGCATCCTGATCAATGAATGCCGCAACATCCAGAAGCGGCGTAAACGCAGCCTGCCGCTGGTAATTACCCCTGAAACCATGGGAAACAGCGGTTTTGAGGGGCAGGACCTGCGCATGAGCCTGGCTGCTCTGGATGAAAAATTGCGTATCTGCATATTGCTGCACTACTTAGAGGGTTACAGCGTGCGAGAAGTATCGAGGATTCTTGGAATCAGCGAAAATGCCGTAAAAGCACGGCTGATGCGCGGAAGAAAACGACTGAAAGAACTTTTATCGGAGGAGGTGTTCGGAGAATGATCCGCAGAAAGGATTTTATAGATTCCATCGGCAAGCCTGATGCGGGCTTTAATGCTGCGATGGACAGGGCCCTCCTTCGGATTTCCAGAGAGGAGAGGAGACCTCAAGTGAAAAGCAAAATGAAATTGAGCCTCGTTGCTGCGATTGTTGCCATCATCGCGCTGAGCGGCTTTGCCCTGGCTGTGGGGATCAACCTGTTTGAATACTTTGGCAAGAATGAAGAACGGCTTGCGCGGCTCGCACCCAATACGGAACTTGCGACCGCGAAGCCGGAGAGCGTGGAGTCGGAAGCGCTTGGAACCACCAAAGCTGCATTCAACAGCGCCTATTATGACGGCCAGAGCCTGATCGCGGGCTTTACTTTGGAAAACTCGAAGCGCTATGAGGCGTTCGAACCGACGCCCGAGATGCTGGCGAAGATGGAGAAGGTGGATTCAAATTATTTCACTGTTCCTTATGATGAAGGAACGCCCGGCATTGAGTTTTACAATGCCTACCAAACGGCCGTCTACGAGGGAAGACCCGCCGGAGTGGCCTATTATTCCATCTATCCTTCCGATCATTGCAGCACGGGCGACGGCATTGATCTGCCGCCCAGCAGCGAACAGCAGGAGGTCCTGCCGGATGGAAGCATGATGTACCTGCGGGAATTCGAGAGTCCGCTGCCGGAGGAAGCCCAGAACCGGGATAGTCTCGAGCTGCACATCAAGCTCTGGCAGATGCCCAGCTACTATTATTTCGATGGTGCGGATCATTATGAACTGTATGAAACCCAGCAGAGCGCGGGAGAGATCACCGCGGTGGTGCAGCGCACGGATGCAGTTACCAAAACCTTCGCAGGCGATGGGGAATACAATGGCGCGGTGATCGCTGCCGAGGTGCAGGTCAGCGCCGTGCGTGCGACGTTGAATATTTCCGCGAAAGAAGCGGTGTTTGGTGATCCCGGCGATGACAGCTGGTATGATGCGCTTCTGGTCGACGAAAGCGGCACTGTACTCCGCACGGAGGAAGTAAACTTCTCCGGGGATCATGCCGCGGTCAGCTTCCAGGGCAGCGGCAAGCTGTCGGAGCAGCTCACCCTGTATATCGGCATCGATCAGGAGGGCGAGTGGAGCAGGGAGGATTTCATTGCAAACGCCGTCAAAATCAATCTGAATGCAGTTGAAGATTAAAAAGTACCCCCGGCACCCAAATCAATGGGTGTCGGGGGTTGCTCTGAATGGAGTGGTTTTACAGGGACATCGAAAACTTGATGGATCGGCTCTGCATCCCCTCGCGCTGGTAGAAGCGATGGGCGTCGAGGCGGCGTTGATTGGATGCCGCCTCAATCAGCATGCAGCCTTTGTCGCGGGCAATTTGGCAGGCCTCGGCGAAAAGCTCCCGCCCGATACCACGGCTGCGATGATGATATGAGACTGCGAATTCCAGGATCTCGGCCACCGTTCCAGCGTGGTGCAGCTGCTCCTCAAAGCGCAGGTTCAGCATGCCCACAATTTCTCCATCCAGCTCACATAGCAGGCAGCAGTAGCGCCGGTCCTGCAGCTGCTGCGCATAGATTTCGCCGATTTTATCACGATCAAGGGCTTGTTCTTCAAGTTCGCAGATCAGCGCGTATACAGCATCGAAATCCCCTGCATTAGCTCTTCTGTACATGTGAAACCTCCTGTCTGTTGCAGTGCCGCAAGCAAAGCCCCCGGCGCCCATGTATTGGGTGCCGGGGGTTTACCGCTTATTCGTCTGCCTCTGCGATTTCGCAGTACTTCTCGAATACCTCGTTCAATTCTTCTTCGGATTCGATGGTGGAATAGACGTCGTTGCCATCTGCATCCTGGATGATCTTCATGATCACCAGCTCGTCCTCCTCCACATCCTCCATGGGCTCAGCGGGAGCAAGGCAGATGTAAACGCCGCCCTTGTGCTCCAGGGTCATCAGGTGTTCAAAGTGCACGTCGTTGCCGTTCTCGTCCACCAGCTCAACGATGTTTTCCTGGTCCAGTTCCATGTCCATATCCTGGTTGAAGTTCTCGTTCATATACCAAACCTCGCTTTGAAAGAGTTTTTTATGTTCTTTTCCGGGTTGAGCGTGGTCCTTCCATCCGCCCGCGTCCAGAAAGGATTGCAGAATATAGGTTGCGGCCAGCTTGTCTACCACATCCTTGCGCTTGGAGCGGCGCACATCCGCTTCGAGGAGCACGCTGGTGGCCATCTTGGTGGTCAGACGCTCATCCTGGTAGCGGATTTCATAGCCCATTTCGGCCAGCAGGTTCGCAAGCTGTTTAACGCGCCCGGCCTGAAAGCCCTCGCTGCCATCCATGTTCAGCGGCAGGCCGCAGAGGATGTGGATGGTTTCATACTGCTTGCAGATTTCGGCAATGCGGGCAGCGTCCTTTTGGTGCCCCTTTGTCCAGATTGTCTCCACACCCTGGGCGGTGAGGTCCAAAAGATCCGATACGGCTACGCCGATGCGCTTTTCACCGATATCCAGACAGATTGTGCGCATCATCACACCACCTTTATACAAAACTGCGGGCAGACGCGTGCGCAGTAGCCGCAGAATACGCATTTTTCGGGATTGATGCATGCCCGGCTGTTTACAATCGTGATCGCTTGCTGCTTGCAGCGTTCGGCACACTTACCGCAGCCTTCGCAGTAGTCATGCACCATCATTTCGCGCCTACGATGGCGCAGCTCTTCCATCTGGGCAGTTTCAACGCCTTCGCAGATGGCCACATTTGCATCGATTTCCTTTTCGCTCTGCATGCCCACAGCCACGCTGTCCAGCAGGGGAGAAGAGAGGGCATATTCCAGCGCTTCACGGTTGCTCTGCATCAAATGTCCGCCGCCCAGCGGCTTCATGGCGAAGATGCCAATGCCGAAATCCCGGGCATGGGCGATGGAGGCTTCCATATCCTCCCGGCTGCCGTCCTGGATGCCGATGCCGCCTACATTGATCAGCGGATGGATCACCTTGATCTGGGGAAAGTGGGTGGCGGCGCGAACGCAGCCCTGGAAATGGGTACTCACGCCGACAGCGCCGATATGACCCTTCCTGCGCTGTTCCTCCAAAAAAACAAGGGCCTCCTCATGGCCGCGCAAAGTGTACAGGGATTCCTGTTCGTGCAGCATAAAGAGGTTGACATAATCCCGACCCAGCCCACGGAAGGCGCGCTCCAACGCGGCCTGCGCCGTTTCACGGTCCCAGCAGTAGGCCTTGGTGCTGATAACATAGTCGGGTGCGGACTTCAGAGCCTCGCGGATGTGGGGATAGGTTTCGTAAAGATCTGCCGTGTCCAGGAAGCGCACGCCCTTTTCATAGGCATAAACCAGCAGGCGGGCGCCTTCCCCGGGCGACATGTTCCTTTGCAGGGGCGACATCGTGAGCGTGCCGAAGCAGAGCTTGGAAACGCTGAGACCCGATGTGCCGAGTTTTACGCTTTGCATTTACTTTTTATCGTGCTCCACCACATAGAAGCGAATGAATTCCTCCAGGAGCTCATCGCGCTCGAGGCGGCGAATCAGCGACCTGGCATTGTTATAGCTGGTTATGTAGGTCGGATCACCGGAAATGATATAGCCGACCAGCTGGAGAATGGGATCGTGTCCCTTGGCTTTCAGCGCCTGATACACAACCTCGATGATCTCAGCGGCGGATTCCGGCGGATTTGTGGGCAGACGAAAATTCTGCGTTTCCCCCAATCGGTTGTTCATAGCGCACCGCCTTTCTACCTTGCATATACATACAAATGGATTATACCACAGCCTAAATAAAAATTCAATTGTTTTCGTATCTTTGAACAAAAACTCTATATAATGTTCGGAAGGCCATCAGCAGAGGCATGGCCAACAGCATACCCCAAACGCCGCCGGTGCGGGAACCGAGGAACAGCGCAATCAGTACCACGGCCGGGGAAAAACCGGTAATATTGCCCATTACCCGGGGAGAAATTACCATGCCATCGATCTGCTGCACCAGAAATAGCACGAGGGCTGCAAAGGCGGCCCGTTGCCAGCCATCGCTCAGTGCGAGGAGCACCGCGGGAATGCTGCCCAGGATGGGGCCAAAGTACGGAATCATGTTGAACAAGCCAACGATTGCGCCCAGCAGTATGCCGCCGCGCACGCCCACGATGGTGAGCCCCAGCGCAGAGAGCGCGCCCACGCTCAGGGCGATGGTTGCCTGCCCGCGCAGGTACAGGCGCAGCTCCCGAAGCAGCACCTTGCAGAAGCGTACCGTATTCTTTCGCCACGCAGAGGGAACCATGAGCTCGCAGCGCAGGAACACCTTCTCCCGGTCCGCCATCAGGAAGTAGCACAGCACAACCGACAGGGAGATGCGGTATACGGCGCCGGCAAAGCCGCTGACATAGCTGATCGCACCCTTCGCGATGCCGGAAAAGCCGCTTTCAATGCCGGAGAAATCCGGCGACGGCAGGTTCAGCTCGGGAAGTATCGTCGCAATGCGAGAAGAAATGCCTTCGGCCAGCGCTTTCAGCCGGTCAAACGCGGGCGGAAGCTGCTCCAGCAGGCGGGAGGATTCCCGAACGAGCATGGGTGCAAGGAAGCCGATGGCCAGCAGCAGCACTATGCCCACCAAAATGAGGGAGAGCAGCGCGGCGAGGGGGCGCTTGAGCTTCTTTTCCAGCAGTTTTGCCAGCGGGGACACCAAAAATGCCAGCAGGCAGGCGAGGAAGAAGATGGCCAGCGCATCCGCGATAACATCTCCCCAAAAGAGGATGAGCGCTGCGGCGAAGGCGAGGATAAGTATGGTCTTTGAAAGGTTTCCACTGGAAAATGCCTGGGAAATGGGCTTCTGCATCTGCTTTACCTCCGAGAAATTGAAAAGTTCCCGCATGCGAAAACATGCGGGAATACCGGGTTTAGAGCTTCTTTACCAGGTCATCCGCCTTCTGGGAAACCCACTGGCCGCCCTTGCGCATCTTCTGGTTCCACTTGCGCTCGGTCTGCCAATTCATCACGCCGAACATGGTTGCTGCGGCGCCGCCGATGAGCATGCCGGTCATCAGACCGCGCATCGTTCCGCTCTTCATAGGAATTCCTCCCTTTCTGCTTCCTCTGCCGAATCCCCGATCACCACTTCGGTCTTTTCGGGATGCACGGTGTAGCTCTCCGCGCGGGTGCGGCCCTCGTAGAGGTCATCCCAGAGGCCGTGGGTCACTTCCAGCGCAGATACGAGGAAGCTCAGTTCATCGATCTCCGCGCCCACCGCTGCGCCCAGGCGGCTGCCATCCGTTCCGGTGGCCCGGTAGAGCAGGGAATTACCCCTGCATCGCCTGCGCTTGCCGCGGTCATCCACCATCACTGCGACCTCGCCGATCATACCCAGGTGCTCAGCTGCGATGTAGCGGTTGCCCTTCAGGCCGCAGTCCACCCAGATTCCCTCCAGGCGTTTCAGGTCTTCAGAGAGCTCCGCCTGCACAAGCCGCCCGAGTTTCTGCCGCTTGTAGAGCACCGGCATGCCGATCAGATTGCGAATTTTGCGCATTTCATCCTCCGCTTGTTCGTTGGATTCGACACGCACTATTCTGCGCCTGAAGCATTGCTTTTTTGCAAGCCAAATTCTGTTGAACCTTTTTGGCCTGAGTTTCGTCTAAGAATAGAACGAGATTCTCCGGCCGTGGTATATTCTGCCCGCACAGAATCGCGATATGCGCCGGAAAGGCGCCGGGGATGTAAATTTGAATTGCGCCAAAGCAATGTTGAATCCTTGTCTATTGCTTTGACACAGTTTCGACAAAATTTTCTGATAGTGTACGTTTGTACCAAACGGAAAGGGAGGCGAACGCATGGAAAACAATCGCAGCGGATACCGGGTGCTCGTGGCGGATGATGATCCGAACGTGCATGAGGTTCTGGGCCTGTACTTCCGGAGGGAGGAGTACCAAATGCTCTCTGCCTTTGATGGCGAGGAGGCTTTGGAAATTGTGCGAAGATCGCGTCCGGACATCATCGTGCTGGACGTTATGATGCCGAAAAAGGATGGCTTAATGGTCTGCCGGGAAGTGCGCCGGGAATCCAATGTGCCCATCATCATGCTCAGCGCAAAGTCCGAGGAATTTGACCGGCTGCTGGGTCTGGAGCTGGGCGCGGATGATTATATCGCCAAGCCATTCAGCCCCCGGGAGGTTGTGGCCCGCGTGAAAGTAGTGCTGCGCAGGCTCCGGGATACGGGGGAGGCGAGCCGCTCCACCCATCTGGTGATCAGCAATCTGGATATTGATATGAATGCCTACATCGTGAAGCTGGGTGATGAACCCGTGCCCTGCACGCCGAAGGAGATCGAAATCCTTTGGACGTTGGCCAGCAATCCCGGCATGGTGTTCAGCCGCGAGCATTTGCTCCAATCCATCTGGGGCTATGATTACATCGGTGATACCCGCGCCGTGGACAGCCACATCAAGCGCATCCGCGCCAAGCTCTGTACGAGTGAAAACGGCTGGGATATCCGCACGGTATGGGGCGTGGGTTACAGGTTCGAAACAGATGCTGAGAATTGAACCCACAAATAGCGCCCTCCTTGAAAAAGGAGGGCGCTATTTGCATATGAAAAACGCTTCCGTGCTTTGCGGAAGCGTTTTTGCGTTTTAGCCCAGAAGAAAATGTTTCAGCTCTTCCGCGCTGTGGAAGGCGCGGTCGATTTCGATGCCCGCCATGTCCTCTTCCCGGCGGAAGCCCCAGGAAACCCATGCGGAGTCAATACCGGCGTTCTTCGCGGTATCCAGGTCCACGTTGCTGTCGCCGATGTAGATGGTGTCCTTCGGCTCGACGCCCTCGGTGGCCATAATGCGCTGGGCGGCGGTGGGATCGGGCTTCTTGGGTGTAGTTTCACACTCGCCGGCAGCGTAGTCGTAAAGACCGGGGAAGTGGATGCGGCAGAGGTTCTGCAGGGCGGTATCGAATTTGTTGGAGTTGATGCCAACTTTGATTCCGGCATCCTTCAGAGAGCGGAGCATATCGATGACGCCCGGGTAGGGCTTGGTGCACACGTTGATGTGCTCGCGGTAGTAGGATTTGAAGTAGGCGAGGGTGGATGCGTATTCATCCTCGCTGGCACCCTCCGGAATTGCGCGGCGGATCAGGTTTGCCACGCTGTTGCCGATCATGATGCGCACTTCCTCGATGGTATGGGTGGGGAAGGAATGCTTTTCCATCGCGGCGTTTACTGCGTTTGAGAGGTCGGCCAGGGTATCCAGCACGGTGCCGTCCAGATCAAAAATAACCAGCTTGTATTTCATATTTATACACCTCGAATGTGTTTCAGTGCTGGTTTCAATATAGCAAAGCCCGCTGGAAATTGCAATCTTGCCGGGTTAGAATTTTGTTATATGCAATTATCGCTGGAATTTCCGAATCATCACTTGTAAAGAACTTTCCAGTATGATAAAATGCATACGGAGAAATGTTTTTTCAGGAGACAGGAAATGAACGCATATTCGGGCTTCGCAGGCGTATACGACCTGCTGATGGACGATTTTGATTATCCTGCATGGGCGGCATACTATTTAAAGCTGCTGGAAGAAGCGCAGGTAAAGACCCTGTGCGACTGCGCCTGCGGCACGGGTTCCCTCAGCATGGAGTTTGCAAAGGCGGGCATGAAGGTAACCGGCGTGGATATTTCCCGGGAAATGCTGGAGGTCGCTGCGGAAAAGGCGCGGGAAAACGGCGTGCGGGTGCAGTTCGCCTGCCAGGATATGTGCAGGCTGCAGCTGCCGAAGCCGGTGGACGCGATCATCTGCGGCTGCGACGGCGTGAATTACCTCACCACCGATAAGCGCGTTTCCGCCTTCTTCGCCGCGGCACACGCGGCGATTCGCCCCGGCGGCATGCTAGCCTTTGATATTTCCTCCCGGCATAAGCTGATCAACGTGATGGGCAATGCCTTCTTCGGCGAGGAGCGGGACGAGGCCGCCTACCTCTGGCAGAACAGGCTGGAGGGCGACGTGGTGACCATGGACCTCACCTTCTTCATCCGGGATGCGGACGAGGAGGATATTTACCACCGGGTCACTGAAACCCACCGCCAGCGCGCCCACGACCCGGAAAACCTGAAGCGCCTTCTTGAAGAAGCGGGCTTTGGCGAGATAAAGATTTACGGCGACCGGACCTTCGAGGCGCCCGGAGCTGATGAAATGCGCGTGCACATTTCGGCAGTGCGCGAATAAGATGTCTGAAGGAGAAGAAAAATGGATATTATGAACCGCGACGGCATTTATCATATTTCCCTGATGGGTGGTCAGGCACGCGCCATCCTGATTGAGAGCACGAACATGGTGCAGAAGGCCATGGATACCCATCATCTGTCCCGCATTGCCACTGCCGCGCTGGGCAGAACCATTACCTGCGCCGCGATGATGGGCAGTATGCTCAAGAATGACAGGGAATCCGTGAGCGTGCAGATCAAGGGCGGCGGTCCCATCGGCACGGTGCTTGCGGTGGCCCATGGAAACCTCGATGTGAAGGGCTATGTGGATAACCCCGGCATCGACCTGCCCCGCACCGGCAAAAAGCTGCCTGTAGGTGCGGCCGTGGGCAAGGAAGGTAAGATGACTGTTATCAAAGACCTCGGACTGAAGGAGCCCTATGTGGGCCAGGTGAACCTGGTATCCGGCGAAATTGCCGAGGACTTTGCCATGTATTTCACCGCTTCCGAGCAGACACCCTCCCTGGTTTCCCTCGGCGTGCTGGTGGATGATGAAAAAGTGGTCTCCGCCGGCGGACTGATCATCCAGATGCTGCCCAATGCCAGCGAGGCTGCGATTGCCTCCGTAGAGCACAGCGCGGGCATGTTCATGGATATTTCCGCCACGATGCAGGAATACCATCTGGAAGGCGCGGTTAACCAGCTGCTCTTGCACCTGGAGCCGGAGGTGCTTGAAAAGAAGGTTCCCCAGTACCGCTGCGATTGCAGCAGGGAGCGCATCGAGCGCGTTCTGGTTTCCCTCGGCGCTGCCGAGCTTACGGATATGATTGAAACCCAGGATGGCGCGCAGGTGGATTGCCACTTCTGCAACAAGCGCTATAAATTTTCCGGAAATGACCTCAAAATGCTGCTGGAAGCGGCGATGATTCGGGAGGATCAATGAATTATAACCCCAAGGTAGTATCCTTTGAACGCAGCGCGGCCTATGTGCATCACCGCGCAATGAAGAACCGTCGGGACAACAACCCTGTGGACGCGCTGGAACTGATGCGGCAGGCGGTGCAGCAGAGCCCGGAAAACAGGGAATACAAGCTGGACCTTGCCGAGATGTACTGCGAGATGGGCTGCCATGAGCAATCCAACCGCATATTGTTGGATATGCTCGCTCAGAAGGACGCGCCTGCGGAATGCTACTATGGCCTTGCGCTCAACCAGCTCGGAAGGAACGAGACGGAAGCCGCCCGGCGCGCGCTGGACCTCTATCGCCGCCACACCGTGGACAAGGAATACCTGGAAGACGCCAACAGCCTGGCTTCTGAGATGGATTTCTATGATGCGATGCGCAGGCCCGTAAACCGGCGGCATTGGTGCGCCGCCCAGATTGCCGGGCGCGGCTGCGACGCGCTGAAAGCGTCCGAGGCGGAGAAGGCGATTCGCCTGTTCCGCAGAAGCCTGGAGATGAATCCCCATCATGCCGAAACCCGCGCCCTGTACGCCATGGCGCTGCGCATGAAGGGGGATCAGGATGCTGCCCTCGAGGAAGCCTCCCGCTGCGTGGAAGATCCGGACGCCAGCGTTCGCGCGCTGTGCATCTCGGCCCAGATTTATTGGCTGTGCGGCGAAGCGCCGCTCGCACAGGAGCTGGCCCGCCGCATCATTGAAATGCGGCCTGCGGCCCTGGAGCTGCGGCTCCTGATCTTTACGCTGAGCGAACTGAACATGGATCATGAAGCGGCGGAGGCGGTGCGGATTGCCCTGCGGGAGACGCCCCACGATAAGACGCTCCTGCACATGCGCGCCGTATCCCTGCATCGCGCCGGTGTGGAGGATGGCCAGTTGGCTTCCTTCTGGGCGCGGATACTGCGCATCAACCCGGCGGATACCGTTGCGCAGTTTTACCACGAAGCCGCGCTGGATGGCCGCCTTGCGGAGGTGAAGCCGGAGTTTGTGTACGAGGTTCCTGCGATGGAGAGCCGCAGGCGCGTGCTCTGGATTGCTGAAAAGCTCACCGGGGGACTCGATGCCGCGATTGAGGCTTGGCGGAATGACGCTGCCTTCCGGGAGATACTCCTTTGGGCAGTTGGCACCGGAAATGAAAGCTGCGGCAGGGCTGCGATGATGATCATCGCCTGCGCACGGGATGAAGAATCCGAGAGCGTGATGCGTGAATTGCTTTACCGGGGCGATGTGCCCATAGAGGTGAAGCTCCACGGCATGTTTTTCCTGCGGACCCACGGCGCAGATATGGAAAAGCTGATGCCGCCGGATATGGATGTACAGGACGGCATGCTGCCGGAGGCGGACGATATGCTGGTGGAAATGCCCGCGTGCGAGCGCCAGCTGGTGCGCTTTGCGGATGAGGTGCTTTCCCAGGATTATGGAATTCACGCCTGTGCGGCGCTGACGCTGATGTGGCAAGCCTATCGCAGCGTATGCAAGAGCGCGAATGATCCGCTGGTATGCACCCAGGAGGCCGCCGCTGCACTGGTATGGAATTATCTGCTTTCCCATGGGAAAAAGGTTTCGCCGGGAAGGCTTGCTAGGCAGTTTATGTGCAATTCGCGACGCATGGTGTTTTACGCGCGGCGCATGGCTGCCGTGCTGGAAAAATACGGGGGATTTACCGAGAATGAAGATCATTGATTTTGATGCGAAATTCTTTGAATATGCCCGGAAGTGGGTGGCTGCCCATCCCGGGATGACGGAGAAGCAGATCGACGAGAGCTACAACCGCATGATGGAGGAGTGGATTGGCGCGCCTGCTGAATGGCTGGACGGTGCAAGCCCCGCAGAATATTTCAAGCAGTATTCCGATCCTGCGGATTTGGTGGCGCTCATGCGCGGCTACCACGAAAAGCATGTGAACCTGCCGGAGCCGCTCTATGCCCGCATTGTGGAGCTGGGAGATGGCTGCGCGCCGCTTCTCAAGGAAATCCTGAAGGATGAAAACTGCATGGAGGGCATGCGCGCGGAAGCCATGGGCATGCTGCGGGATATCAGCAGCGGCATTGCGGATGATGTACTGGTGGAACTGGTATGCACCGCTGATGAGCAGAATGAGTTGAGCGATATGGCGGCGGATGTGCTCGCCACCCGGGGTTATTCCATCGTGTCCCGGCTGTTGGACTGGTATCCGGATGCGCCTGAGTATGCCCAGACCCTCATTCTGGATGTCTGCTGCAATTTTCCGGGAGACGAGCGCATATATGATTTCCTGATCCGGCGGCTGCGCAACCAGCCGGAGCAGCGGGCGCTGAACGCATCCTGCCTGGCCAAGCTGGGCGATCCCCGGGCGATCGAACCCATGCAGGAGATGCTCAAGCTGTTCGACCTGCGTTATTTTGACTACATTGAGCTTCGAGATGCAGTGGAAGCCCTCGGCGGCGAAGTCGGCGAGGATCGCACCTTCTACGGCGATCCGGACTACGAGGCCCTGCGCAATCTGTAAACCTGAGACACGGCAACAGGGGAGGAAACGCGATGTATTGTGGACAATGCGGCAAAAAGGTCATGGACAACATGCTGTTCTGCCCGTTCTGCGGCCAGCCGATCGTCATCCCGGACCAGGATGATGTGCCTGCGGCAAAGCCTGCGCCGCAGCCGGAGGCGCCTGAACAGCCGGAAATCGAAATTGCTGAGGAGTCGAAGGCGCCCGTCAGCCTGTTTGACGTGCCGCAGCCGGAACCGACGTTTGAGGAGCCTGTGGCCGAAGAGCCGGAGGAGGAATTTGTGCCGCTGAGCTTTGATCTGGAGGATGTACCGGAAGAGGAGTCCGTGCCGCAGCCGGAACCGGAGCCGGAGATTATTGTAGATATCCCGGATGAACAGCCCGCCGCTGCGCCTGCGCGCCGTTCCGCGCCGCAGACCAAGCGGCCGCCGTCTGCCCGGAAGCGCCCGGCCAATACCTACATACCCGTCAAGGACATTGCCCCGGACGATATCTTCATGGATGGCGATGAAGATGATGATTACGATCTGGACGATGATTTCGATGATATCGGCGATGATTACTACTACGAGGACCAGGATGAGGGCAGCTTCTTCCAGCGCCACATCCGGGGTATTGTGGGCCTGCTGCTGTTTTTGCTGCTTGTGGCCATCTGCGCATTCTGGGCGAACACCGGCAAAGGCCAGATGACCCTCGCGCGCTTCAACCTCGCTTGGCGGCCGGAGCCCTATGCTGAGCTCGCCTATGAGGCATACCAGGCCAACAACGACCTGATGGCCGCCCGCTACTATGAAAAGGCGTTTTCCCGGAGCGAAGAATCCAACTATGAATATGCCCACAGCGCCATGGTGGCTTATTACGAGGCGGATGAGATCGAAGCCTCCGCAGCCATGCTCAAGATCTGCGTGGCAATGGACCCGGATAATCCCGAGCCCTACCAGGAGCTGATGATCCTCTATCCCGATGCGGAGACGCGGCCGTGGGAGATCAGGGAGCTGATTCGCCAGGGCTACGAGCGCACAGGGAATGAAAGCCTGAAACAGTGACGCATGATTCTTTCTCCACCCGGGCAAGATTCCCGGGAAAGGGGATGAACATATGGAAAAGAAAACAACGCAAAAGGACAGCTTCAACGAGCGCGAATTTGTGGCGAGCGCAACGGAGTGCACGGGCCTGATTCCCGGTCTATCCGATGCGGACCCGGACGCCGAGCTGAATGAGGCACGGCTCTACGCCATTCATGCGCCCAAGAAGCGGGATGGAAAGCGAGAGGAATACGAATGCAGGGAAAAGGGAGACGCAGGGCGCTCCTGAGCGTGGTTATTGCGGGCATCTTGGTGCTTGTGCTGCTGGCTGCCGGCACCGCGCTGCGCATGCAGAGCCGGGACATGGCTCCGCTGGAAGCGTTCAAATCCTTTGTTTCCGATACTTTCAATTTTGAATGAAATAATATACAGGAGGATAAACATATGAGCAACATTCCGACTCCGCACATCAATGCCAAAGAAGGCGATTTTGCGAAGACCGTACTGATGCCCGGCGATCCGCTGCGCGCAAAATTAATTGCAGAGATCTACCTTGAGGATGCGGTGCTCGTGAACAACGTTCGCGGCATCCAGGGCTACACCGGCTATTACAAGGGAAAGCGCGTATCCGTGATGGCTTCCGGCATGGGCATGCCCTCCATCGGCATTTATTCTTATGAGCTGTACAATTACTACGGCGTGGAAAATATCATCCGCGTGGGCACCGCAGGCGCCATGAGTGATAAGCTGAAGCTGCGCGATGTTGTGGCAGGCATGAGCGCCTACACCACCTCCAACTATGGCTTCTCCTTCGGCTTTGACGGAACCCTCGCGCCCTGCTGCTCCTATGAACTGCTCATCAAGGCGGTGGAAGCAGGCAAGAAGATCGGCCAGCCGGTGGTGCCGGGCCCGGTGTTTTCCAGCGACTGCTTCTATGAGCAGGGCTGTGCCGAAACTGCATCTGCCAAGCTGATGAAGCTGGGCGTGCTCTGCGTGGAGATGGAAGCCTTTGCCCTCTACCTGAACGCTGCTGCTGCCGGAAAGAACGCGCTGGCGCTGCTTACCATTTCCGACAGCCTTGTGACCGGAGAATCCCTGCCCGCCGAGGATCGACAGAGCACCTTTACCAAGATGATGGAGATCGCGCTGGAAATCGCATAAGCGGGGGAGAGGGGCGCTGCCCCAGATCACCGGCCAAAGGTGATGATCTTCTTTGGAAACCTCGGTAAAGAAAACCTGTCCAACTGGACAGGTTTTCTTGGATGTTGATAGACACAAAGCCTTTCCCTTGAAGGGAAAGCGCTTTCAAAGCAGGCGGATGAGTGCCCTCCTCAGGATGCTTCTTTTGTGGATTTTATCATGTTCCCGGGAAATTTAGGTATTGCTTTTTTGAGGGAATTCCTGTATAATAAACGGGTACGCCGGTGTGGCGGAATGGCAGACGCATCGCACTCAAAATGCGACGGTTTATCCGTGCCGGTTCAAGTCCGGCCACCGGCACCAAAAATCCCTGATCTTTCGATCAGGGATTTTTCTTTTGGCTTATGCCGCAGGTTTTTCGATCCGCTTGATGCTGGTGATTACGGGCTGGTTGGTTGCCTCGACGCTGCCGTTGCCGTCAGTCACGGGCGTGTCTTCACAGATCGCATCCACGATTTCGATGCCGCTCAATACCTTGCCGAAGGCGGCGTACTGGCCGTCGAGGTATTCGGCGTCGGCATGCATGATGAAGAACTGGCTGCTGGCGCTGTCGTACATCTGGGAGCGGGCCATGGAGAGCACGCCGCGGGTGTGGGAGAGTTCATTCTCCACGCCGTTTGCACTGAATTCGCCCTTGATGTTTTCTTCGGAGCCGCCGGTGCCGTTGCCCAGCGGGTCGCCGCCCTGGATCATGAAGCCGGAGATGATGCGGTGGAAGGTGAGCCCATCATAGAAGCCTTCATCCACCAGTTTCAGGAAATTATCAACGGTGATGGGCGCGAGGTTTCCGTAGAGTTCGGCGGTGATGGCGCCGTAATCGGCGATATCGATCTGTACATAATCGGTGGCGGTCAGCTTTTCAGCGGACGCGCCGCCCTTATTGCCGGTGATCAGGATGGCTGCGACAGCGATTACAGCCACAACCACGGTTGCCGCGATCATAATCCAGAGCTTTTTCGTCTGCTTCTTGTTTTGTTTCTTATAATTCTTCTTGGCCATTTTGCTTCTCCTTATGATTTAATCCCGATGGAAGATATCCCGGGTATATACCTTTTCCTGTACATCGTCCAGCGCACTGTCGTAGCGGTTGGCGATGATTGCGTCGGAAAGCAGCTTGAAACGGGAAAGGTCGTTCACGATCTCGCTGCCGAAGAAGGTCTTGCCATCCGGCAGGCTGGGTTCGTACACAATCACCGTAGCGCCCTTAGCCTTGATGCGCTTCATCACGCCTTGGATGCTGCTCTGGCGGAAATTATCGGAATTCGCCTTCATGGTGAGGCGGTATACGCCGATAACCACCTTCTTTTCCTTTGTGCTGTCCCATGCGCTGTTTGCCTCGTAGTATCCCGCCATTTTGAGAACGCGGTCGGCGATGAAATCCTTGCGGGTGCGGTTGGAATCCACGATCGCGCCGATCAGGTTTTCCGGCACATCCCGGTAGTTGGCCAGCAGCTGCTTGGTATCCTTGGGCAGGCAATAGCCGCCATAGCCGAAGGAAGGATTGTTATAAAGGTTTCCTACGCGGGGATCCAGGCACACGCCTTCAATGATGCGGCGGGTATCGAGGCCCTTGAGCTCGGCATAGGTATCCAGCTCGTTGAAGAAGGAGACCCGCAGGGCGAGGTAGGTGTTGGCGAAGAGCTTCACAGCCTCCGCCTCGGTGTAGGCCATGATCAGGGTCTGCACATCGTCAAGTGCCGCATCCTTGAGCAGGGCAGCAAAGGTCCCTGCGGCTTCGGTAAGCTCCGCGTCCTCCAGATCCGTACCGACGATGATGCGGCTGGGATGCAGGTTATCATAGAGTGCCCGGCTCTCCCGGAGAAATTCCGGGCTGAAGAGCAGCTTCCGGCAGCCGAGCTTTTTGCGTATTTCCTGTGTGTATCCCACCGGCACAGTGGATTTGATCACGACCACGGCCCCGGGATTTACCGCTGCCACCATGCGGATGATGCCCTCCACGGCGGAGGTATCGAAAAAGTTGGTTTTGGAATCGTAATTGGTGGGCGCTGCGATAATCACGAGGTCCGCTTCCCGGTAAGCTGCCTCGCCATCCAGCGTAGCGCGCAGCCTCAGCTCCGGCCGGACGAGGTATTCCTCAATTTCCGGGTCGCAGATGGGCGATTTCCTGGCATTGACCAGCTCCACCTTCTCGGGAAGCACATCCACAGCCACTACATCGTGCCGCTGGGAGAGCAATATCGCCATGCTCAAGCCTACATAGCCGATGCCTGCGACGGCGATCTTCATATCATTTTTCATGCCTCATCCTCCGAATTCATGTAGAAGGATTTATACCATTCGGCGAATTTACGCAGTCCATCCCGCAGGGGAGTGGAGGGCCGGAAGCCGAAATCCTCCATTAAGGGACCAACGTCCGCATAGGTTGCCTCCACATCGCCGGGCTGCATGGGAACCAGCTCCTTGTGGGCTTCGAAATCATAATCCTCAGGGAGTACGCCGGCGCGGATCAGCTCCTGCTGCAGGATGTCCACGAAGTCCAGCAGGTTTTCCGGGTGGTTGTTGCCGATATTGTATAGCTTGCAGCGCACGCCATCCTGGTTCGCATCCGGCGCATGGCGCATCACGTTCAGGATGCCGGTAACCACATCGTCCACATAAGTGAAATCCCGCATGCATCTGCCATAATTGAAAATCTGAATCTTCTCCCCGGCGCGCAGCTTGTTGGTGAAGCCGAAGTAGGCCATATCGGGCCTGCCTGCGGGACCGTACACGGTGAAGA
Source organism: Clostridia bacterium (assembly GCA_017481065.1). The sequence goes on from JAFUPT010000159.1 coordinate 20,891, forward strand.
AGCGCAGGCCGGTGGAAGGGATGTTGTAGAGCTTGGAATAGGCATGGGCCATCAGCTCATTGGATTTCTTGGTGGCGGCGTAGAGCGAAACGGGGCTGTCGGCCTTGTCTTCTGCGGAGTAGGGAATCTTTTTGTTGGTTCCGTACACGCTGGAGCTGGAGGCATAGACCAGGTGCTCCACCGGATAATTCCGGCAGGCTTCGAGGATGTTGTAAAAGCCGATCAGGTTGGATTGGATGTAGGCGTCCGGATTGGCGATGGAATAGCGCACGCCTGCCTGCGCGGCGAGGTTGACCACGATCTGCGGCCTGTACTCTGCGAAAATGCCGTCTACCAGCGCCTGATCTGCGATACTGCCGCGGATGAAGCGGAAATTGGCGCATTTGCCGAGCATTTCCAGCCGGTGTTCCTTGAGCCGGACGTCGTAATAATCGTTCACACTGTCGAGGCCTATCACCTGCGCATCTGGGAATTCGCCGCAGAGGCGCAGCGCAAGGTTCGCGCCGATGAAGCCAGCAGCGCCGGTGACCAGTATCGTCTTGCCGTTCAATTCCAAATCCAGCTGAACCATAGTATCCCCCGAAACAAAAATATCTGCTGCTATTATACCATGCATTCCATCCAAAAGCACGCTTTCAGACTGTTGGTATGTGTTTTGTCACAGATTGTTTACCGCGATGCCTGAAAAGAATGGAAAATGCGATCACTTCGGTTTGTTGTTTTCTCCCCAGACGCAGAGCTGATCCAGCACGGCCATGAGGGATTTCCCGCGCGCAGTGAGCCTGTATTCTACTTTGGGAGGAATCTGTGGATATACCTGCCGCTGGATCAGCTCATCCGCTTCCAGTTCCTTTAGATGCGCGCTGAGGGTTTTGTCAGAAACATTTCCCAGATAACGACGCATTTCATTAAAGCGTACGGGTTCAAATTCCATCAGGCAGTACAGGATCACCATCTTGTATTTGCCGCTGATAAGGGACAGGGTATAGCTGAAGCCCGTGTCCTCAAAATTTGCATTCTCAATGTAATTCTTGATCATATACACTTTCCTTAATGTAAGTACCTAACTAAAATGTGGGTACTTGTAAATATTCCGAACTCTGATATAATCATACACACGGAAAGACTCGCTGTCAATCACGAAAGGGAGGAAAGCGTTTATGGGAAAGAAGATCATTATTTTGAACGGTAGTCCCCGCGCCAACGGAAATACCGCCGCACTTGCCGGAGCGTTTACAAGGGGAGCGCAGGAGGCGGGCAACGAAGTAAGCTGCTTCAATTTGCAGCAGATGAACATCCACCCCTGCCTGGGCTGCTGTAAGGGAGGAAAGGACCCGGAAAGCCCATGCGTGCAGAAGGATGACATGGATAAAATCTATCCCTCTTACAGGGAAGCGGATGTGGTGGTACTGGCATCTCCCCTGTATTACTGGACAATCAGCGGCCAGCTCAAGTGTGCATTTGACAGGCTGTTTACCGTGGCGGAATGCAATGTGGACTATGCAAATCCGAAGAAAGAATGCGTGCTCCTCATGGCTGCGGAGGGAAATGGATTTGAGGAGACCCTATATTGGTATGAGCGCACCATGAACCACATCCACTGGACGGATAGGGGAAGGGTGCTCTGTGGCGGCGTATTCAATATAGGGGATATAGAGGGAAATCAGAAGCTGGATGAGGCGTACGAGCTGGGCAAGAATATCTGAGAATTAAACGGAGCACTGCATTTGCAGCGCTCCGTTCATCATCAGCAGGAATGAACGACAGACCCACTTGCCGTTTTTCTGTTCTGATGTAAAAAGAAACCACATACCGTAGTGCATGATTGCTATGCATAGAATCGTTATTTCTGTTCATTTGGCAAATAACTCTTGTTGATCGCAAGATTGACACAAGTCGCTGCCCCAATATAGATTGTTAAAATAATGACGTCTAACACCAGAGATGAATATGGACGAGAGTAGAATCTTGCGGCAATATTTACAAGAAATCTGATTGGGAAATAAAGCCCTAACCATGCAGAAATCTTATAAAACTTTTTGCGGAAGTTCTTTGTTTTCTCAGTTGCACTGGATGCTTTCTTTTGATATGCATATTCAAAGCAACCGATCGCTGCGACAAAAGGCAAGAAACTTAAAAATCCAAAAAACACATTTTGAAGAATTACTATCGCCATAAACTGTATCAACAACACCATCACTTCAAGCGTCACCAGAAAAACCATAATTTGTCCAAGGCTATCATTCTGCACCTCTTTCACTTTGGGCAAATCATTGTCACTCTGATAATCATCGTTCAACAAGTAGTCGGTTGTAACACCAAACAACTTGCTGAGTTGAAGAATATTATTGGCGTCAGGCATTGTAGTTCCTGACTCCCAACGAGAAATAGCCTGTCTTGAAACATCCAGCTTTTCAGCCAGATATTCCTGAGACATCCCATTGGACTTTCTCAGTCCGATAATCTTATCTGAAAACTTCATATGAAATCCTCCTTTGCTTTGGTGATTTCATTGTACCTAAAATCACGATATTCCACCACCACTTTGGCTTTCCATATCCGCAACAAGAATTTACATTGCTGGTTTTCTTTGCTTTGTATTCTCTTGCTCTCTTGATCGCTTGCGAACGCAAAAGGCTCAGAAGCCCTGCGCTTGCAAGGTTTCTGAGCCTTTGAAGTATAAAAATTCATCACATGGTTTGTATCAAAAACTAGGTGATGATGTGGCTAATCCGACATTAGCTAGCATGATTTCACAGATTCCTGCGCGCAGCGAAAAAGCGCCCGCAACAACTGAAAGCCTGAATGCAGTATGTCATCTGTTATCTCAATTCGATGGCCGCATCCCATTCAGGCATATAGCCATTTTCACCTTCGGTTCGGGGCACAATATACAGTTTGTCTGGTAGATGGTTGATAAATTCCGCAGTCTTTGTCAACCGATATGCCCAGCGCCCATCTTCCATTTCAAACGGCTCGTCGTCAAACGTGCCGCCACCCACCCGGATCCATTCGCAAGTCACTTCGCCGGGCACCTCCAGGAGTTCGAAATCCCACTCCCATGAGGGTTCAGCCAGCGCTGCTTCCCTGGTATCGAATATGCGCAGTATGGTAAAGATACCATTCGACAGCGATAACTGCGCATTTTCCACGCGAAGCGTGCTGTCCCGCCACTCGGTCTCAATGGGAAATTCCAGACGCAAGAGCTCGGGTGCGGTGCTTCGGGGCAGCTCTATCGTAAATATCTCAGAGCATAATGCTGGGGATGCTTCATCGTCGTTCACAGCCGACGCGCCCGATTGCGCTGACTGTGCTGCGGCGATATCCATCTCGCCTATCGCATACTCAGAATATTCGATGCTGAGTTCGACCGTATCTCCGTTCAGATCCGGTATCATCAGCATCGCCATACCTGTTTTCATCTCTCCGGGGCGCAATACCACGCCGTTGAGCGAGTGTACACTGTACGCGCCAGTCTCGCCGTCTGCATGCATCCAGCCTTCGCCCAGCTGGCGAGGTTCACCGGATATGTTCTCAATCGACCACTCCAGCGCACACAGGTTGTTCACAGAAATTCCCCGCAACGCCGTGAATCGCAGGCCGTTTTTCTCTTGCGTCATATTCAGAGACATGGCGTAGCTCATGACCAGCTCCTGATATGCACGATTTTCAGTTGGCTGTTCCCAGATCAGGTCGCTCTTGTCAAAATCAGGCTGCTGGGCGATCTCGGGATTCAGACAGATGCGGTATAAAAACATCTGTTCCAGTCTTGCATCTTCCTCAGCCAGAGCACAACCAAAGATAAGCAGCGCAAACATCAAGCATATACATCTTTTCATTGCATTTCCTCCTTGCCATGTATAAAGCTTTAGACTAAGGGATGCGATGGAAAGTTCCGGAAACACCTTGTGTAAGCTAAGATTCATCTTCAAAGGTGGACAGGAAGTAACGGTGTGAAAATGAAGCCGTGAAATAATGCACACCCCTTGCAGCGGGGCACAGGCCATAGAACCGCCCAAGCAAGGGGGGTGCATTATTTTGTTTTTCGGTGCATCCGGCTTTTTGAAAGAAATCTTCAATATCAAGCCGCTTCGTGTAATCCTGCAAATTAACCGGCCAGTGGCATTATTCGCTGCCATTTTTGCAGGCAAAGCAAAAGACCCACCTTGTTAGGTGAGTCTTTTTATACCAACTAATGTCGGTATTCATGGCGGAGAAGGAGGGATTTGAACCCTCGCGCCAGTTATCCCAGCCTACTCCCTTAGCAGGGGAGCCCCTTCGGCCTCTTGGGTACTTCTCCACGGCTTACAAGAATATACAGTTGGCGGAGAGAGAGGGATTCGAACCCCCGGTGCCTTTCGACATCACTGGTTTTCAAGACCAGCGCCTTAAACCACTCGGCCATCTCTCCTTGAATCAACCAGCGAGGATTATTATACCAGATTCCCGGCTCCTTGTCAATAAGAAAATTGCCTGTTTTCAAATTATTCCTTTGGTTTTACAGTGCCGTTTTCTGCCAGCCGTTGCAAAAGAGGGGATTTTGTGTATAATAGAGTTGAGAAAGAAATGAAGGAGGGGCACCGTTGGAATACAACGAGCAAAAATTGATCGAACGCGCATCCGGCGGAGATCCATCGGCTTTTAACCAGCTGATGGCGGCCCATGAAAAGCGCATGTATGCGGTGGCGCTGCGCATGTTTTCCAACCGGGAGGACGCGCAGGACTGCCTGCAGGAGGCCATGCTCCGAGTCTACCGCTCCATCGGCGGCTTTAAGGGGCAATCCAGCTTCTCCACCTGGGTTTACCGGATTACCATGAATACCTGCCTGGATGAGCTCCGGCGCAAAAAGAATAAGCAGAATACTTCGTTGGATGGCCTGCTGGATATGGGCTGGTCGCCCACGGATGAGGGCGATGTGCCGGAGAAGCACGCAGTGCGCTCCGAGCTGCGGCGGGAAATACGCAGTGCGATACGGGAATTGCCCGAGGATATGCGTTCCGCCGTGGTGCTGCGGGATATACAGGGCTTTTCCTACGATGAAATTGCGCAGATGCTGGAAGTGAACGTGGGCACCATAAAATCCCGCATCAGCCGGGCCCGCGAAAAATTGCGGGGAAAATTGCAAGAAAAACCGGAACTTTTTGACACCGATCACGTCTAAGGATCAGATAAGGGGAAAGGGGGCTTTATCATGAGCTGTGAAGAAGCGCGCATGCTGCTGGATGCGTTCGTCGATGGCGAGCTGACTGCTGAACAGGAAAGCGCACTGATGGATCATGTAAATGCCTGTGAAGCATGCAAGCATGAGTTCGATGCGGCGGTGCTGCTGCGCGATGTGCTTGGGGATATGGATGATGATATCGCCGTGCCGCTGGAGGCGCAGGCGGCCTGGCGGAATGCCGTTCGCCAGGAGGCGAAGAAGCGGAACATGAAAAAGTGGACGCGCTGGGCATATGCCGCTGCTGCGGCGCTGGTTTTGGTTGTGGGCTGCACGGCCGCACTGAATGCGGATAAACCCGGCGAAGCGGCGCTGCCCCAGCAGAAGGCGCTGGTTCTCAATGCTGAAAACGGCCTGATCGCCAAGGATGGCGCGGAGGAACAGCTTGTTTCCGCCGCCAGCCTCGATGAGAGCTATTCGGCATGGAAGAAATTTGAAGCGGAGGATATCGAATCCGCCTGCGGCACCATTGAATTGCTCGCAGCTGAGTATAGCGGAAGCTGCTTCGTTGAAACCCAGCAGGAGGGCCAGACGGCCATCTGCCGTATCGAGCTGCCACGCGACTACATGGAGGATTTCCTCGCTGCTGTCAGCCGCATCGGTACGGAGCTGGATTCCGAAACCATGGAATCCGGCAGCGAAACTGCTGTGATTTACATCCAGCTGGACAAAACTACTGCTGAATAAGGAGGAAAGCCTATGAAGCGCATATTTTCCATCTGTCTCGTGCTCGCCATGTTGCTTGGCTGCAGCGCGCTGGCGGGCGTACCCCTGAATGTGACCGGCAGCGGCACGATTTACATGGAAGCCGACCTCGTGAGCGCATCCCTGGGCGTGAACATGAGCGGCGAGGATCTGGAAGTTCTGCAGAAACAGGTGAACGAGACGGTTGCCGCCATCTGTGAGGCTTTGGTTGCCGCCGGGCTCGATGAAAAGAGCATCGCCACCAATTACCTCTATATTTCCCCGCGCTACGATTATTCCGGGGAAACGGAGGCCATCATCGGCTACTCCATCAACAATACCCTGTCCATCCGCACGGAGGACATCGCGAACATCGGCGCTTACATCGACGCTGCCTTTGCCGCCGGCGCAAACACCTTCGATTCCATCGAATTTACTGTGAAGGATGACAGTGAGGCCCGCAGGCAGGCGCTCACCCTCGCCGTGGAGGATGCCCGCGCCAAGGCTGAGACCATCGCCGCGGCCGCCGGAAAGCAGCTCAATGGGATACTGAGCATTTCCGAGGGCAGCCAGTCGGATTATTCCTGGTACAACAGCACCTCCGGCAGCGTGCGTTACGACATGGCTGCGGAGTCCGTCGCCGGGGCAGGCACCACCGTGCGCGCAGCCCAGGTGAAGGTGACTGCCGATGTGCAGGTTACCTATGATATGGTAGGAAATGTGTATTAAAGGGGTAGATTACAAATGGAACGAGCGAACATCGAACGCATCAATGCATTGACCCAGATTTCCAGCGAGCGCGAGCTCACTCCCGAGGAGCAGAAGGAGCGCGAGGAGCGCCGCGCAGCATATCTCAAGGCATTCCGAGCCCAGATGCGCGGCCAGCTGGAGAACACCGTGGTGGAATATCCCGATGGCAGCCGCGTTTCCCTGCGGGAAGCCGCCCAGAAAAAATAAAGAATCGCCAACGTCCGCTTGCGTTTTTGCGGGCGTTGCGCTATAATGGAATGGATCGGGATTCCCGAAATAAATGAGACAAAGGAGCGCGGCAGATGGAAAATATGGAAAAAGATCTTGTCGTGTTTGAGGACGATAAGGGCAACGAGATTACCATGGAAGTGCTGGACTACCTGTTCTACGAGGGCAAGGAATATGCCCTGCTTGCTGAAATGAGCGAGAATGAGGAAGCCTGCGAATCCTGTGCAGACAAGGAGTGCGAGGGCTGCGACAACCGCCGCGAGGCTTTCGTGATGGAAGTTGTGCCGGTGGGCGAGGACATGGAGGAGTTCGTTCCTGTGGATGAAGCCCTTGCCGAAAAGCTGATCGACATCATCGAAAATTCCGACTTTGACGAGGAAGAGTACGAGCTGGACGACTGATATCTGTAAAGGAAAATGCCCCGATGCAATATCGGGGCATTTCTTGCTTTTATATGTAGAAAATGTTATAATGAAGTGTGAGGCGCAAAGTATTGCTCGGCAGTGTAATCCATGGCGATGGACATGTAATTGATGGCGTTGCACACGCTCTCAAACAGCTCATCCAGGTCTGCGCGCCCCTGTTCCCGCAGGAACTGGGTCAGCTTTGTGCCGCCGTTTTCCAAGGTGTAGTATGCGCCGGTGAGCATCAGGCGCATGAACCGGAGCTTCGCCCGCATCAGGTCGTATTCATCATTGTAATTGTGGATATCGTGCATGCGCTGTCCCTCCTTGGTTGATGTAGATATTATACCAAGGGTAAACCCATTTGTCAAGGGTATACCTTTGATTTTTGTGAGAAAAGAGGAAGATTATGCCCTACAAGCAGGATCCGCAGTCTATTGAAGCGTGGCAGAAGGAGAATGTGGAGCGCATTACGATCAAACCAAACAAGAAGAAGCATATCACGGAGCGGATTCAGCTTGCAATCGATATGGGCGTGGCCAAGAACCGGCAGAATTACATCGTTGAAGCCATCCTGAAACAGCTGGATGCGGACGGCATTCCTGAAATCGAAGAATAACAGCTCATCCGTCAGACGAAAGCCTGTCCCCTTCGGGGGATTTTTTTGTCTGTCATCCTATTATATGGCGGCGATGATAGAAAACACCAGGAGTATAAAACTTGATTTTTAACGAGTGTTATGTATAATAGAAAAAGAGTCTATTCGGAGGATAAACCATTGAACTCAATGCTCAATAATGAAATGATGAACCTGCCGCTGCTGCCCCTGCGGGGACTTACCGTGTTCCCGGGCAGCGTGATCACGCTGGATGCGGGCCGCGAAAAATCCATCGCCGCCGTGGAAGAAGCCATGAAGGGCGATCGCCGCGTGTTTGCCGTCGCCCAGCGCGATACCGCCGTGGAAAGGCCGCAGCTGGAGGATTTATACACCGTCGGCACGATCATTACCATCCGCCAGATCATGCCCCTGCCGGACCAGACCCTGCGCATCATGGTGCAGGGCGAAACCCGTGCCATTCTCACTTCCGTACTGGACTGCGGCCATTACCAGCGCGCCGATGTCGCCGTGCAGCTTGTGCAGTTCAGCGCGGAGCAGGCCACTGCCGAAAGCCGTGCGTATATGCGCACGATTGTGGCGCTGGCAAAGCAGCTGGTGAAGCAGCGCGGCGCGAATATGAGCGAATTCCTGCATTCCCTCGCTGGGGAAAAACTGCCGGGCAACCTGTGCGACAGCGTGGCCTCCGGGCTGTTCAACGGCGTGGAGGAGAAGCAGCAGGTGCTGGAGTGCTTTGATATGAACCTGCGCCTGGAGCTCACTGCCAAGCTGATCGGCGAGGAGATGAGCATCACCCGCCTGGAGGAGAAGATACAGCAGCGGGTCCGGGAATATATGGACCGCGCCAATCATGAATATTATCTGCGGGAGCAGATTCACGCCATCCAGGATGAACTGGGCGATGATGGCGATGAGGAAATTGCCGAATACCGCAGGAAGCTGGCTGAATCCGCCATGCCGGACGAGGCACGGGAGAAGGTGGACCGGGAAATCCGCCGCCTTGCCCGCACCGCCGCCCAGTCGCCGGAATCCAGCGTGAGCCAGAATTACATTGAATATATGCTGGAGCTGCCCTGGGGCGTGCGCCAGGAATCTGAAATCGATATTTCCCATGCCCGCAAGGTGCTGGACGCCGATCACTTCGGCCTGAAGGAAGTGAAGGACAGGCTGGTGGAATACCTTGCCGTGCGCAAGACCACCGATCATCTCAAGAGCCCCATCATCTGCCTTGTCGGCCCGCCCGGCGTGGGCAAAACCAGCATTGCAAAATCCATTGCCCGGGCGCTCAACCGCAAGTTCACCCAGATGTCCCTGGGCGGCGTGCACGATGAGGCTGAGGTGCGCGGCCACCGCAAGACCTATGTGGGCGCAATGCCCGGCAGGATCATCACCTCCATCCAGCGCTGCGGCACCATGAATCCGGTGTTTTTGCTGGATGAAATCGATAAAATCGCCCGCGATATGCGCGGTGATCCGGCGGCCGCCCTGCTGGAAGCCCTCGATCCCGAGCAGAACAGCGCCTTCAAGGACCATTACATCGAGGCGCCCTTCGATCTTTCCGATGTGCTCTTCATCACCACCGCGAACTCCACCGATCCCATTGACCGGGCTCTGCTGGACCGCATGGAAGTGATTGAAGTGCCGAGCTATACCATCGAGGAGAAGGTGAAAATCGCCAAGCGCTACCTGCTGCCCAAGCAGCTGGAAAACCATGGCCTGAAAAAGGGTCAGCTCCGCGCCAGCGAAAAGACCATGAGCGATCTCATCGATGGTTATACCCGCGAGGCCGGCGTTCGCACGCTGGAGCGCACCATCGAAAAGCTCTGCCGCAAGGCCGCGCTCAGCTTCCTTGAAAATCCTGAAAGAAAGATCATCAACCTGCGATCCGCAGACCTCAAAACTTACCTCGGCCCGCAGCGCTACCTGCGCCAGCCGGTTGCCGGGCAGAAGAAGGTGGGCGTGGTCAACGGCCTTGCCTGGACCCAGGTGGGCGGCATCGTAATGCCGGTGGAAGCCGTTTCCATGGATGGAAAGGGTATGCTTGAGCTCACCGGCAAGCTGGGTGAAGTGATGAAGGAATCCGCCAGGCTCGCGCGCTCCATCGCCCGCATCCGTGCTTCGGAATTCGGCCTCACAGCCGAGTATTTTGAGAAGCATGACCTGCACATCCATGTGCCCGAGGGCGCGGTTCCCAAGGATGGTCCCTCCGCAGGCGTCGCCATCAGCTGCGCGCTGCTGAGCGCCATTGCCAATATCCCGGCCCGCTGCGATATCGCCATGACCGGCGAGGTGACCCTCCACGGCGAGGTGCTTCCCATCGGCGGCGTGCGGGAAAAGCTGCTGGCTGCCTACCGCATGGGCATCTGCCACATACTGCTGCCCAAGGAGAATGAAAAAGATTTGGAGGAAATCGATCCCGAAATCCTCAAGAAGATGGAAATTACCCTGATTTCCACCGTGGACGAGGCGCTCGACCTCGTATTGCAGAATCCGAAGAAAATGAGGCTGGCCATATGACGATTAAGAAGGCGAAATTCCTGCTCTCACAGAGCAGCTTCGGCAACTATCCCCAGCAGGGCATGCAGGAGATTGCCATGGCGGGCAAGTCCAATGTGGGCAAGAGTTCGCTGATCAACAGCCTGACCCGCAATTCCAAGCTGGCGAAGACGTCCTCCTCGCCGGGCAAAACCCGCCTGATCAATTATTACCAGATCAACGATGATTTCATCCTCGTCGACCTGCCGGGCTATGGTTTTGCCAAGGCGCCGAAGAGCGAGCAGGAGAAGTGGAGCCAGATGATTGAAGGCTTCCTCACCCAGTCCCCGAACCTGAAACATGTTTTCCATCTGGTGGATATCCGCCACACGCCCACGAAGGAGGACGTGATGATGACGGAATACCTCCGCCACTATGATATTCCCTTCACCGTGATCGCCACCAAGGCGGACAAGCTCTCCAAGGCCCAGCGCAGCCGCTCGATTCCCGTAATCTGCCGCACGCTGGTGGTGCAGCCCTGGGAGATCATGACCTAGTCCTCTGAAGATTTGACGGGGCGGGATGCCCTGCTCGATAAGATCGACGAAGTGCTTGGCTTGAAGGAAGACGCTGCGAATTGAGAGGGGGAGAAGCATGTACTATCTGATTGGACGCGATCTGGATGCGGATGGACGCTATGAATTCATTCAGGACATGGACAACATGATCCTGACGGAGGATCCGAACCGCGCGCTCCAGATGACGGAGAATGAACTGAATTACATCGACATGGAATACCTGAACCAAGGCGGTTTCTACGCCATGGAGGCAGACCGCTTCCAGGTATCCCTGCTGGAGGCGCTGCTGTTCCGGCCGCCGGTGCGGGGGTATCGCCCGCGCGTCGCGCCGCCGCCCCGGCGCTACCGCCATCGCAGGGTGCCGCCGAGAAACCATCTGCTCGGCATATTCGGCATTCCGGTTCCGCCCAAGCCGCCCCGCGCGCCCAAGCCCCGCCCGGCAGCCAGGCGTAAGTCTGCGCCCGCGCCGCGCCCGGCGGGTCACCGAGCGGCAGCTGGCAGGCCGGCAGCCAGACCGGCGCCCCTGCACAGGAAGACGGTTACCCCCGGAAGGCCCGGTGCAGCCCGTCCCACCATCGGCAGGCCGAAGATCGGCGGTCCCTCCGGCGCTGGCCGCGGCGGCAGAGGCCCTGGACGCAGATAAGTAAAAGAATGGAGCATCGATAATCGATGCTCCATTCTTTTTGCTAAAGGCCTACCATTCGCGCCATTCTTCGGTAATATCATCGGATGCGTTTTGCAAACCGCAGTCAATTGCGCTCATCTGAACGATTTCCTAGATGGCTTCGCGCTCCGAGGTTTCGATCATGGAATTATCTGTTTCATCGTCCAGATCGTTCAGGGCGAGGATAAGATTTTTTACCTGCTCCATGATGGCGTCATCGCTGGGCTCGCTCATGGCGTCCAAAGCGCACAGGTAGTCGCTGATCAGCTCCTCGCATTTCTGAATATGCTCGGCGCCGTAATCGCCATTTTCCCAACCTTCTATGTAGGAAGTCATCGGCTGTATGAGGTTTTCGGCAAGCACTTTGCGGTACTTGGATAAATCCAACATATCAACCCCTCCTTTACATGCGCTGATTGGGAATCCATGCGTGCTCAGAAATCCTTCTTATACTTGGATTCCGGCTTCACGAAATCATAGCCCGCAGATTTGTAGAACATATTTGCTGCGGCGCGCTCGGTGCCGCCGTAGATGCGCATGCCCTCGGAGCCGTGGCGCTTTGCCCAGGCTTCGGCGGCTTCCAACAGTTTCTTGGCTGCGCCGTAGCGGCGGTACTCCTCTACAACGGCGATGGCGCGCAGGACAGAGAGCTTCGGGCCGTACACCACGTCAAAATCGCATACATGGCAGTAGCCGAGGAAGGTATCGTTGTTTTCCGCGACAAAGATGCAATTGCTGCTGGTGGCCATGAGCCTGCGAATGTTTTCTTCGAATTTATCCTCGGGATAATCAAAGCCGAGGGCCTTCATACTGATCTTTCGAATGTTGTGAGCGTCTGAAATCATGCATTTGCGTACAGTGATATTCATGCCTGATTCCTCCTTTTACCATGTTCCTTAATATATTATAGGACATTGTGCAAAAAAAGGCAAGCGGGAAATGATTTATACGGCCATGATTTGGAAATTATTTTCTCGGCGGAGGGAAATGCTGTAACGAATTGGAGTTTTACCCGTCTAATAATCGAAAGGAGGCGATGGAGTGCAGGATTTTGAAGAGATATACGCGGAATATTATGCGCGCGTATACAAATATATGATGAGCCTGTGCCAGAACCCATCCCTTGCGGAGGAAATTACGCAGGAGGCGTTCTTCAAGGCATTGAAGGGCATCGGCAGCTTCAAGGGGGACTGTAAAATCAGCAGCTGGCTGTGCCAGATCGCAAAAAACTGCTATTACAGCCACCTGGACCGGGAGCGTGCCCGCAGGAACCACCTGCCGGAAATGCCGCCCGGCAGCATGGATATTGAGGCGCGCTTCGTGGAGAAGGAAGCAGCCGGGAGTATCCACCGGGTGCTGCACAAATTAAAGGAGCCATACAAGGAGGTTTTCTGGCTGAAAACCTTCGGTGAGCTCAGCTTTCGGGAAATCGGCGACCTCTTTGGCAAGGGCGAGAGCTGGGGCCGGGTTACCTATTACCGGGCAAAGATGATGATTCGGGAGGAATTGGAATGAAATTTCCATGCAAAGTGATTCAGGATATGCTGCCGCTGTACATAGATGGAGTTTGCAGCGATGAGAGCAGCGCGATGGTGCAGGCGCATCTGGCAGATTGCGAAAAATGCAAAAAACATTATGAAGCGATGCGCATGATTGAGCAGAATGTGAAGGAGGACGCGCGGGATATGAAGCTGGAGAACGGACTGAAGAACCTGAAGAGCCGGATTGACAGGCGGATGTTCTTCGGAATTTTCAGTGCAGTCTTTGCGGCATTGCTGGTGTTCACTGCGATAGGAACACTACACACACAGCCGCTGAAGGAGCTGGGGCCGGAGGATATCCAGGTTTCTGCAGCTGTATACAGTGTTGAAGAACTGGATGCGCTGCGGGTGGATGGCGATGATGCCTCCGTAACCATCCGAAAAGGCGAGAATGACGCTGGCGACATCATCACGGTGCAAATTCCGGAGCTTTCCAATGCGGAAGTAAGCATGACGGAAAATGTGCTTGATGAAGCCGGATATATTACTGTGATCAACTGGAACAGCGCCTATCACATTCGCCAGATGAGTTGGGAATGGAGCGCCGAGGAGGAGGACACGATTTATGTGGATTCCATAAAAACATCCATTCTGAACAACCGGGCAGAAGAGAATGATATCAGCTCTAAAAACCTCGAAATGCGAAAAATCAGCAAGATCATCTATGTGGCAGATGATGGCAGCGAGACGGTGATGTGGGAGGAGGAAAAACCTGCGTCCACGCCCATGGTTGAAGGCGCACCGCTTTCCTGAGCACAGAAAAGGAGCGTTCCGAAAGGAACGCTCCTTTAAGTATACTGTTTAGTGTTTGATCAGGGATTCGCCGGTCATCTCAGCAGGCTGCTCCAGGCCCATCATGTCCAGAATGGTGGGGCAGAGGTCGCACAGCTTGCCGCCTTCCTTCAGCTCCTGCTTCGGCTTTTCGGGATCGATCACGATCACCGGAACAGGATTGATGGTATGCGCGGTGAATGCGCCGCCGCTCACGGGGTCGATCATCTGATCGGCGTTGCCGTGGTCTGCGGTGATGATGCACTTGCCGCCGTTTGCCACGATGGCTTCCACAACCTTGCCTACGCACTCGTCGACGGCCTTAACGGCCTTCTTGGCTGCTTCCATCACGCCGGTGTGGCCAACCATGTCGCAGTTGGCGTAGTTCAGGATGATTACATCATACTTCTTCTCGTTGATGCAGGGGAGAACTGCCTCGGTGACTTCATAGGCGCTCATCTCGGGCTTGAGATCGAAGGTGGGAACCTCCTCAGCAGAGGGGGAGGGAACCAGGATGCGATCCTCGCCGGGGAATACGCGCTCTTCTCCGCCGTTGAAGAAGAAGGTAACGTGGGCGTACTTCTGGGTCTCGGCAATGCGCAACTGGGTCTTGCCCAGCTTGGACAGGGTTTCGCCCATGGTCATGGTGAGAGCCTCCGGCGGATAGGCGATGGTTACGTTGGGCATCGTCGCATCGTACTGGGTCATGCAGACGTAGTGCAGCGGGAAGAAGCCCTTCTTGCGCTCAAAGCTGGTGAAGTCCGCATCCACGAAAGCACGGGTGATTTCGCGCGCGCGGTCGGGACGGAAGTTGAAGAATACAACGGAATCGTTCGCCTGGATCATGCCGTTTTCATCGATCACGGTGGGCAGGACGAATTCATCGGTCAGGTGCTTGCCGGTTTCGTCGATCACTTCGTAGGAATCGGTGATGCACTTTACCGGGTCGCTTGCCTTGATGCCCTCGCCGTAAACCATGGCGGCATAAGCCTTTTCCACGCGCTCCCATGCGAAGTCGCGGTCCATGGCATAGAGGCGGCCCATGACGGTGGCAACCTTGCCGACGCCGATCTCGTTCATCTTCTCAACGAGGTTCTTCACATATTCCCAGCCGGAATCCGGGGGAACATCGCGGCCATCCAGCAGCGCATGCACATAAACCTTGTCGATGCCGTTCTTCTTGGCCATTTCGAGAAGGCCATAGAGATGTTCGGTATGGGAGTGCACGCCGCCGGGGGAAACCAGGCCGATCAGGTGCAGGGCGGAATTGTTTGCCTTGCAGTTTTCCATGGCGCCCAGCAGGGCCTTGTTCTCGAAGAACACGCCGTCCTGGATATCCTTGGTGATCTTCACCAGCATCTGGTAAACCACGCGGCCCGCGCCGATGTTGGTGTGGCCAACTTCGGAATTGCCCATCTGGCCGTCCGGAAGACCTACGTCCAGGCCGGAAGCGCCGATGGAAGTAACGGAATATTTCTCCTTCAGGGCGTCGATATTCGGGGTGCCCTGGGCGAGAATGGCGTTGGAATTGGTATCGGAAGAACCGATACCAAAACCATCAAGAATCAAAAGAGCGGTAGTAGACATTAGTAGTTCACCACCTGAGCGAACTTCGCGGCATCCAGGGATGCGCCGCCGATCAGGCCGCCGTCGATTTCCGGCTGAGCCATCAGGCCCTTAACGTTGCCGCCGTTCATGCTTCCGCCGTACTGGATGCGCATCTTCTCGGCGATGTTGCGGCCGAACTTCTGGGCGATTGCCTTGCGGATGACGGAGATGGTGCGGTTGGCTTCCTCATCGGTGGCGGTGAGGCCGGTGCCGATGGCCCAAACGGGCTCATAAGCGATAACCACGTTGTCCAGCTCAGCGCCGCCGAGGCCATGCAGGGCCATCTGGGTCTGGTAGGTGACGATCATATCGGTGTAGCCGGCTTCGCGCTCGTCCTTGAGCTCGCCAACGCATACGATGGCCTTCAGACCGGCCTTGACGGCTGCTACGGTGCGCAGGTTCACGGTCTTGTCGGTTTCGCCGAAGTACTGGCGGCGCTCGGAGTGGCCGATGATCACATATTCGCAGCCTGCTGCCTTGATCATATCAGCGGAGAGCTCGCCGGTGTAGGCGCCGGACTCCTTGAAGTGCACGTTCTGGGCGCCCAGCTTGATGTTGGTGCCTTCGATGATGGGCTTCACAGCGGAGAAGCACACTGCGGGGGTGCAAACGACCACATCGCACTTGGCGTTCTTTACCAGGGGGATCAGGTCGGTCACCAGCTTGGCGGCCTCATCGGGGGTCTTGTTCATCTTCCAGTTGCCGGCGATGATGGGCATGCGCTCGGGGATCACGCGATCCTGCAGGCATACAACGCCGGGCAGAGCCTTGCCCTCAATGAATTCAAGGGATGCGCCGCCGCCGGTGGAGATATGGCTCATCTTGTCTGCCATGCCCATCTGGGTAACGGCTGCTGCGGAGTCGCCGCCGCCGATGATGGTGATGGCGCTGGATTCTGCCATGGCCTGGGCGATTGCCAGGGTGCCCTTGGCGAAGTTGGGCATTTCGAAGCAGCCCATCGGGCCGTTCCAAACGATGGTGCGGGC
>JAFUPT010000027.1 GCA_017481065.1 Clostridia bacterium
TCATGCCTGAAAGGGGATTTTTTATGCGCGGATGATCTCCTGAACCGATTTCAAGAAGAAATCTACTTCCTCAAACGTGTTCGCGTGTCCCACGCTCGCCCGCACAGCGCCGCGCCGCAGGGTGCCGAGATGCCGGTGCGCGCCCGGAGCGCAGTGCAGGCCGCCGCGCACGGCAATGCCCCGCTGGGAGAGCGCATCCGCCGCCTCGCTGGAGGAGAGGTCGCCCAGGTTGAAGCTAACAATGCCCGCCCGGGCGGCTTCCCCGGCGGGGGAGTAGAGCACCGCCTCCGGCATCTTGCGAATGCCCTCGTACAGCGCGGCGCACAGCTCCCGCTCGTGCATCATGATCTGCGCCTGGTTTGCCGCCACATAATCCACGCCCTGCTTCAAGCCCGCGATGCCCGGCAGGTTCACCGTGCCGGATTCGTAGCATTCCGGGGCGACATCCGGCTGCAGCATGCTGTCGGAATCCGTGCCCGTGCCGCCCTCAATTAAGGGCCGCAGCTTCATGCCCGGCTTCACATAAAGCCCGCCCGTGCCCTGCGGCCCCAAAAGGGATTTGTGGCCGGGAAATGCATAATAGCTGCACCTGAGCTTTCCCACATCCACCGGCATGCCGCCCAGGGCCTGCGCGCCGTCGATGAGGAAGGGAATGCCCGCCTCCCCGGCGACCTGGCCGATGGCTGCCACGGGCTGGATCGCACCGGTGACGTTGGAAGCATGGGTCACGGCGATCAGCCGGGTATTTTTGCGAAGGGATGCGCGTATGTCCTCGGGATATACCATGCCGTCCGGCCGGGGCGAAACCAGCGTGAGCGCAATTTCTCCCCGGCTGCTCATGCCGGACAGGGGCCGGAGCACCGAATTGTGCTCCAGCATCGTGGAGATCACATGGTCGCCCCGCTTCACGCTGCCCTTGATGGCCAGGTTCAGCGCATCGGTGCAGTTGAAGTGGAAGCTCACGCTGGCGCTGTCCCCGGCGTGGATCAGGCTTGCCAGCGCCTCCCGGGCTTCATATACGCAGTGCGCCGCCCGTATCGCCGCGCTGTGGCCGGACCTGCCGGGGTTGGCGTTGAATTCCCGCATCGCCTGCAGCACCGCCTCCTGCACGGCCTGCGGCTTGGGACTGCTGGTGGCGGCGTTATCGAAATAGACCTGCATTCAAATCCTCCTTCACGCCCGGCAATCCCGCGGCGTAGAATATTATACTTGCGCCGGCGGGACATTCAGAACCGGCGGGAGCAGAGGAGGTTTAATCATGCGGGAGGTTTATGGAATTGCGGCCTTTCGTTCGCGCCAGCAGGTGATGCACTTCGAGGATGCGCTGCGGCGGGAAGGGCTGAACGTGGGCGTCGTCACCACGCCCCGGGCGGTGGCGATGGGCTGCGGCCTTTCGGTGCGCTTCAATATAGAGGATGCCGACCGGGTGAAATGGGCGCTTCGGCGCATGAATCCCGGCAACCTGATCGGCCTTTACCGGGTGGAGCAGGGCGGCGTGCGCCCTGTGATCACGCCGATTGCGCGGTAAAAACAGTGGGAGCGCTCAAATGCACTCCCACAAAATCTTATTCCATTCAATCCTTGCATTCAGCCTGCCATTATCCTTCAGCCAGCTCAGGTAGGATTTCACCGTGCTGCCCACCAGCGCGTATTGCTCAAAGCTCATAGTGAGCTGGTAATCGGCAAACAACCGCTGCAGTATATCCTCAAAACACAGCGGCGCGCGGCACACATCCAGTATCTTCTCCGCCACCGCATGCACAGAATCGATGTTGTACTGGGCGAGCCCGGCAATTTCTTCTGCGGGCGCGGCATGGGCGGGCACGAATATCTGCGCCTCCATCGCCTTCACCCTTTCCAGCGTGTCGAGGTACGCGCCCACATCGTAGATAAAGCCGATCCTGTACTTTTCCAGCGTCTCCCGGCTGGAAAGGCAGTCCGCAAGGAAAACCACGCCGTCGCAGGCGAAGCCAACCATATCAAAGAAATGTCCCGGCAGCGGAATCATCTCCATGCCCTCCGGCAGCACCGCCTGGGTAAGCTCCTCCGCCTCGCTCTCCTGCGCCAGCAGGAACTTGTGCCTTAGCTCCTTCGGGGGATATCCGCCGTATAGGAATGCGGGCTCCAGGATCGTATGCCGGGTGAAATCCCGCTCGATCCCCGGCGCATAGATTTTGCAGCCGGTCTGGGCCTGCAAATATTTGTTGCCGCCGATGTGGTCGGCATTGGAGTGGGTGTTGTAGATGGCCGCGAGCCGCCAGCCCTTGCTGTCCAGCAGCTTTTTTACCTTCTTCCCGGCCTCCTTGTCGTTTCCGCTGTCAATCAGCGCCACATCCGTATCGTTCAGCCGAACCAGGCCGATCTTCGCCGGGCACTGTATGTAATAGCATTTTTCCGTGAGCTGCATCAGTTCGTACATCGCCGTAACCTCCCGAATTTGCCTTCATTATAGCACAATCCATTTAACTTGACCATCTCCCGCCCAAAATAGTATAATATATTCTGGTATACAATGGAGAAAGAGGTGGCTTGCATGAACCGCGAGCGCGGCGCACAGATTATGGCCGAGTTGGCAAAGCTCTATCCCGACGCACGGCCGGAGCTGGATTTTTCCAATCCCTTCGAAACCCTGATTGCCACCGTCCTCTCCGCCCAGTGCACGGATAAGCGGGTGAACCAGTGCACCGCCAAGCTATTTCCCGCCTTTCCGGACGCCCATTCCATGGCGAAGCTCACCCCCGGGGAGCTGGAGCCCTATATCAAGGAATGCGGCCTCTACCGCAACAAGGCAAAGAACATCATTGCCGCCTGCCGCGCCCTCGTGGAGCAGTACGACGGCGTGGTTCCCCAGACCCGCGAAGAACTGATGGCCCTGCCGGGCGTGGGGCAGAAGACCGCCGGGGTCGTGCTCATGGCTGCATTCGGCGATCCCCAGATTCCCGTGGATACCCATGTGTTCCGGGTCTCCCGCCGCATCGGCCTCGCGGATGCCTCCACCCCCGAAAAAGTGGAAGTGCAGCTGCGCGAGCTCCTCGATCGCGATATCTGGATCTACGGCCACCATCTGCTCATCTGGCATGGGCGCAGAATCTGCCACGCAATCAATCCGGAATGTTCCCGCTGCCCGCTGGATAACGGCCTCTGCGGCCACTGTGTGGATAAATAAACGAGTAATACCCTCCAAGGAGATAAAATAACAATGGCACTTTTTGTTGATGTAGTCAATATCACTGCAAAGGCAGGCGACGGCGGCAACGGCTGCGTGGCCTTCCACCGCGAGAAATATGTCATGGCTGGCGGCCCGGACGGCGGCGACGGCGGCCGCGGCGGCGATGTGATCTTCTCTGCCACCGAGCGCATGCATACCCTGATGGACTTCCGCTACCACCGAAAGTTCACCGCCGGAAACGGCGAGGATGGCAGCGGCAACCGCAGGAGCGGCAAAAACGGCGCGAACGTGGTGATCGAGGTTCCGCCCGGCACTGTCGTGCGCGATAAGGCCACCGGCAAGATTCTGCTGGACCTCTACGCCGCAGGCATCCAGAAGACCCTGCAGAAGGGCGGCCGCGGCGGCTTCGGCAACCAGCACTTCGCCACCCCCACCCGCCAGGCTCCGCAGTTTGCCAAGCCCGGCGAGAAACGCGAGGTGATGGAGCTCACCCTCGAGCTCAAGTCCATTGCGGATGTGGGACTGGTCGGCTTCCCGAATGTGGGCAAGTCCACCATCCTCTCCGTGGTCACGGCGGCCCGCCCGAAGATCGCCAATTACCACTTTACCACCCTCCAGCCGAACCTCGGCATCGTGAAGCAGGATGAATCCAGCTTCGTGCTGGCCGATATTCCCGGCCTTGTGGAGGGAGCCAGCGAGGGCATCGGCCTGGGCCACGCCTTCCTGCGCCATGTGGAGCGCACCCGCATGCTGCTGCATGTGCTGGATATCTCCGGCTGCGAGGGCCGCGATCCCCTGGAGGATTACGACGCCATCGTGAAGGAGCTTGAAAACTACGGCGATCTCAAGAACCGCCCGGTGATTGTGGTCGCCAACAAGATGGACCTCCCGGGAGCCGAAGAAAACCTCGACCGCCTGCGGGAAAAGCTCGCCGGAACCGGCGTCGAAATCTACCCGGTGTCCGCCGCCACCCGCATGAATTTTGAAACCCTCATGCGCGCTACGGTCAAGATGCTCAAAACCTGCCCCGACGCCGAACCCTTTGCCGAGGAAGAACTCTTCGATTTCGATATGGATTTCGAGGACAGCGGTTTCGAAATCGAGCGCAAGAAGGGTGTGTTCTACCTCTCCGGCGCTTCCATCGACCGCCTCGTGGCCTCCGTCAACTTCGGCAACGAGGAATCCCTCAACTATTTCCACCGCACCCTGCGCCGCATGGGCGTGATCGACGCCCTGCGCGAGGCTGGCGCCGAGGAAGGCTCTACCGTCTGCATCGACGAAATGGAATTCGATTTCGTGGAGTAAGGGGCGTATTCAGGGGACGCTGTTGGGGACGCTGTCCCCAAACCCCTGCCAAAGGGAATGATTCCCTTTGGAAACCCCTGCATAGACGCGCAATGCGCGTCCTGGAGAATTACAGCATCAATATTTCCCCCAGCGATGCGAAGCATCGCCTACGGAGGGGTCCAGGGGAAATCATTTCCCCTGGCAGGTTTCCAAAGGACAGAGTCCTTTGGCGGGGACTGGGGTAGAGCCCCAGAAAAAGAAAGTATATTCAACTGGAGGAATTCACATATGACCACCAAGCAGCGCGCGAAGCTCCGCGCAATGTGCAATACCATGGAGCCGGTGCTCCAGATCGGCAAGGACGGCATCACCGATAACGTAGTCAAGCAGTGCTGGGATGCCCTCGAAGCCCGTGAACTGATCAAGGTAAACGTGCAGCGCAACGCCCCTTACATGTCCACCCGGGAAGCCTGTAATGAGCTCTGCGAACTGGTGCACGCCGATCCGGTGCAGACCATCGGCAACCGCTTCTGCATCTACCGCCAGGCCCGCAAGGATTCCAAGATCCGCCTGGAGGATCTGTAAGAGGAGGGATCGCCTGTGTCCGGCTGGCAGATTGCTATAATTGTTATTATCGTTCTCTTTTTCCTGTTGGAGATGAAAAACCGCAGGGAACGCTTGGTTTACCGGCAGCTGGAAGAGATGTCCGCCGAACTGCTGGAAGGCCGCTTCCGGCGCAATCCTGTACAGCGGAGGCGCTTCATGCGTGCGCTGGCGCGTTTTGCCTATACGAAAAACGGCGTAAAGCTGGCGTATGCGCTGGCACGCTCCACCATGGACCGCTGTGCTGCAGCAGAGGATAAGGTTGCCTGCCTGATGCTCTGTGCTTTCTGTCTGGAGGAGATGGGGCAGGCACAGAAGGCGCTGGAAACCTATGAAATCGTGCGCAAGATGGAGCCGGATTTCCTGCTCTGCATGGACCGCCGCGCACATCTGCTCTCTTCCATGGAACACTATGCCGCCATTGAGGCATATGAAGAGATACTTGCCCGCAAACCGCAAGATTGCAGGCAGCGCAATAATTATGCTTCTGCCCTGATTCGCATGCGTCAGTACGAGGAAGCTGTTGAACAGCTGCAAATCCTGCTTGAAATGGATGAAAATTTCTCCACCGCCTATGGTTTGCTCGCCCTGGCTCATGCCCGCATGGGCAATAGAGAAGAAATGGAAGCGGCGCTCAATGCTGCTGCCGCTCATGGCCAGGATACGGAACCGCTTCGAAGAATTATCAAAGAGGATATGGAAGTACAGGGCAACTGCAAAGAAGAATGAGCGATTGAAAACAGCCCGCGGCGGTATGCTGCGGGCTGTTTCCGTGTATTCAAGAAATTTCCCGGGAAATTTATGGGCCGATGGAAAAAGAAAAATCAAAATCAGGAATCAGACTGTAAGGCCATGCGAATGTTCCGCCGGATTCTTCGATGTTCCATTGACCATAGCGGTGATACAGATGATATACCGTTTCCTGCTGGCGCCGAAACTGGGAAGAGCCTCTTTCAGTAACCACATACACGCTTGCTTCAGGAATGAGACCATCTTTGTATCTCAATACCTTGAATTCTGCCAATGTTTCACCGGATGGAACCACTTCGCTGAGTATATCTGCGCGGATATCCCCGGCATATTGCTTGGTCAGATGCTCGCAGTACAGATAAGAAATGCCCAATACAGGTATTGCCGCAATTGCGATAATCAGCAGAAATACGATGTGTATTTTGAATGTGCGCCAATGATATTTGCGATACAATTCCCCATAGCTCATATCATCGCCCATAATGAAATGTTTATCTTTCATGATTCTATATTCTTAAAACGGCCCGCAAATGCGGGCCTGTTTTGTGCGGGGTCCAGGGGGACGCTGTCTCCCTGGCAGGGGTTTCAGGGGACGGAGTCCCCTGAGCACCATTTATTATGCGTTCTCTTCCGGCAGATCGATCTTGATCTTCAGGGTTTCGAGCTGATCGGGGCGAACATCTGCGGGGGTTTCCATCATCAGGCAGTTTGCGCTGGTGGCCTTGGGGAAGGCGATGATATCGCGCAGGGAATCGCTCTCGGTGAGCAGCATCACGAGGCGGTCGATGCCGAAAGCCAGGCCGCCGTGCGGCGGTGCGCCATACTTGAAGGCATCCAGCAGGAAGCCGAAGCGGTGGTGGGCTTCCTCGGCTTCAAGGCCGATCATTTCAAACATCTGGGCCTGGGTATCGGCGCGATGGATGCGGATGGAGCCGGAAGCCAGCTCGATACCGTTCATTACCAGGTCGTAGGCGCGGGAGCGAATCTTTTCGCGGTCGCCGTCGAGATGGCAGTTGTCCTCTTCATACCAGCTGGTGAAGGGATGGTGGGCGGCGACGTAACGCTGCTCTTCCTCGCTGTACTCAAAGAGCGGGAATTCGGTAACCCAGAAGAGGTTATACTTGCTGTTGTCGATCAGGCCCTTGCGCTTGGCGATTTCGCAGCGCAGCGCGCCCAGGCTCTGCCATACAACGGCCTTTTTGTCTGCGCCGAAGAAGATGATGTCGCCGGGCTCGGCGTTCATTTCCGTGCGCACAATTTCGATCATTTCAGGGGTCATGAACTTATTGAAGGAGGACTTCACATTGCCATCGGCGGTGAAGGTCATGTAGGGCAGGCCCTTGGCGCGGTAGGTCTTTACGAACTCGCCCAGGCTGTCGATCTCCTTGCGGGTCATGGTGGCCAGGCCCTTGGCGTTGATGGCTTCGATGCGGCCACCGGCGGCGACTGCGTTGTCGAATACCACGAAGCCGGTTTCGCCGCCGAGCTTTTCGGTGAGGTTCACCAAACGCATCTCAAAGCGGGTATCGGGCTTATCGGAGCCATAGTTTTCCATGGCGTAATTCCAGGTCATGCGGGGCAGGGGCAGTTCAAGGTCGATGCCCTTGACTTCCTTGAATACCTTGGCAAATACATTTTCCACCACGCCGTAGATGACCTCTTCATCGATGAAGCTCATCTCGATATCGCACTGGGTGAATTCAGGCTGGCGGTCGGCGCGGTTGTCCTCATCGCGGAAGCAGCGGGCAATCTGGTAATACTTGTCAAAGCCGGAGAGCATCAGCAGCTGCTTGTAGATCTGGGGGCTCTGGGGCAGGGCATAAAAGGTGCCGGCATGCAGGCGGCTGGGCACGAGGAAATCGCGCGCGCCTTCGGGAGTGGACTTGGACAGGATGGGGGTTTCGATCTCGTAGAAGCCCTCGTCGTCCAGAGCACGGCGGATGCAGGAAACCACCTTGGAGCGCAGGCGCAGCTTCTCCTGCATGGAGGGGCTGCGCAGGTCGAGATAGCGGTACTTGAGCCTCGCCAGCTCGTTTTCGTTGGCCTTGTCGTCGATGTAGATCGGCGGGGTTTCGGACTTGTTCAGCAGCACGGCTTCGCGCACAACAACTTCGATTTCGCCGGTCTTCATATCCTTGTTGAAGGCGGCTTCATCGCGCATGCGCACTTCGCCGGAAACGGTGATTACATATTCGCTGCGCAGGCTCTGGGCCAGCTCCA
>JAFUPT010000160.1 GCA_017481065.1 Clostridia bacterium
ACCTGCCAGCCGAGCTTGGTCTGCACTTCTACCTTATCGCCTTCGGTGACGGCCACTTCGCGCATGTTATCGCCGAAGCGCATAACCTTCATGCCCTTGGATACGGCAACGCCCACGGCAGCCTTCATCCAGTCGCCGATGCGCTTATGTACCTTTTCGCTCTTCCAGTAACCGGCCACAACCTTGCGGGGCATGCGCAGGCGGGCGGCGATGAAGCCATGCTCGCGGTCGCCATGGGCAGCCTGGTTCAGGTTCATGAAATCCATATCGATTTCATCGTTGGGAATTTCCTGGTTATACTGGGTGGCAAAGTGGCAATAGGGCTTCTGCAGGCTTGCGAGGCCGTTGATCCACATCTTGGAAGGAGAGAAGGTGTGGCACCAGGTGATGATGCCGGCGCAGGTATCATCGTAGTTGGCTTCCTTTACGATGTTGGTGATCTCCGCATTGGTCTTGGCGGTCACCTTATAAACGAGGGGATACGGCAGGGCCTTGGAAAGCTCGGCTGCCATCTCCTTTGCGCGTGCTTCAACGGTTTCCAGCACTTCAGGACCATAGAGGAACTGAGAGCCGACGACGAACCAGAAATTATACTGCATAGCGGGTCACTCCTTATTGGTATTTTTTAATATTATACAACTTAAATGATTGCTTGTCTAGTATTTCACAGGCCAAGCAGGGCGTAAGCCACGGCGATGACCAGCGAGGGCAAGAGATTTGCCACGCGGATGGTGTTCTTCCAGATGAGGTTGAGGCCCACGCAGAAGATGAGCGCAGATCCCACAAGGGAGAGGTTTGCAAGGGCGGCTTCCGTGAGCAGAGGTTCCACGAGCCGGGCCAGCAGCGTGACCGCACCCTGGAGTATGCCGACGGGAATTGCCGAGAAGATACAGCCCTTGCCCATGGAGGATGCCATCACCAGGATGATCACAAAGTCCATCAGCGCCTTGGCGGCGAGGATGCTGTAATCGCCGTGGATGCCGTCCTCCACCGCGCCCACGATGGCCATTGCGCCGATGCATACGGTCATTGCGGCGGTGATGAAGGCGTCAAGGAAGCGGTTGTCGCGGCCGTTCCCCGTCTTTTCCCGGAGCCACGCGCCGAAGCGTAGCATCTTGCCATCGAGGTTCAGAAGCTCGCCGATGAGGCCGCCCAGCGCCACGCTCACGATGAGCATGAGGGTTCCCGTGGTGGTGAGCGCGCCGTTTTCGATGACCAGCATCTTTTCCAGCACGCCTGCGATGGCAACGAACATTACGCATACGCCCATGCCGCGGATGATGGTTTCCTGCGCGCGGTCGCTTAGCCACTTGCCGCCAACGACGCCGATGAGGCCGCCGGCCACGATGGCCGCGACATTGATGATTGTGCCGAGACCGATCATTTGCCCGCCTCCCCGCTGTATTTTATGATGGAATCCGTGACATCGGAAAGCACGCGCTCCCCCTGCCGGTTAAATACATCGATGGTGATTTCACACACGCCGTTATAATCGTTGCGGCGGCGTATATCGCTGATGCGGGCAACGCCCCTTAATATATCCCCCGCATAGACGGGTTTGAACCATTCAATCTTCGTGGAACGGCCGGCAACCAGGGAATCGCCGAAGATATCCAGCTTGACAAACTCCGCCCACACGGCCATGAAGCTCATCACGCCCGGGGCGATCAGGCCGCCAAAGCGGGTGGATTTGGCATATTCTTCATCGAGGTGGAGCGGGATCGGATCGTAGAGACGGGCAAAATCCATCATGCGCTCCCGATCAATGGTCACTTCCGGGATTTCAATTTCCATACCAACGTGCATTTCATCCAGATACATATTGTTTCTCCATTTGTTTAGCAATCGGGGTATATTTTATCACATCCATATTATGTTTACAACCGAAAATATTGCCGCATTCCAAAAGAAAGGAACCTGCCTTGCGGCAGGCTCCTGCTTAAACCGAAATTATACCTTCGGAAGGCGGGCAAGGGACTTGGCGATCTCCGCATCGGTGGGGATATAATTCTGCATCTTGCCGTCGTGGAAGCTCTCGTAGGCGTACATATCGAAGTAGCCGGTGCCGGTGAGGCCGAATACGATGGTCTTTTCCTCGCCGCTTTCCTTGCACTTGAGCGCTTCATCGATGGCTGCGCGGATGGCGTGGCTGCTCTCCGGCGCGGGAAGGATGCCCTCCACCCTTGCGAATTGCTCGGCAGCGGCGAATACATCCGTCTGCACATAGCTGCGGGCCTCCATCATGCCGTCGGCGTAGAGCTGGCTCAGGGTGGAGCTCATGCCGTGGTAGCGCAGGCCGCCCGCATGGTTGGGCGCGGGAATATAGCCGCTGCCAAGGGTGTACATCTTTGCCAGCGGGCACACCATGCCGGTATCGCAGAAGTCATAGGCATACTTGCCCCGGGTGAAGCTGGGGCAGGATGCGGGCTCCACAGCGATGATGCGGTAATCCTTCTCCCCTCTCAGCTTTTCTCCCATGAAGGGCGCGATCAGGCCGCCAAGGTTGCTTCCGCCGCCCGCGCAGCCGATGATGAGGTCCGGCACGATGCCGTACTTATCCAGCGCGGCCTTGGTTTCCAGGCCGATCACCGACTGGTGCAGCAGCACCTGGTTGAGCACGCTGCCCAGCACATAGCGGTAGCCCTCGGACGTGACCGCCTTTTCCACCGCCTCAGAGATGGCGCAGCCGAGAGAGCCGGTGGTGCCGGGATGCTCGGATAGAATCTTCCTGCCCACCTCGGTTTCCATGCTGGGAGAGGGCGTTATCGAAGCGCCGTAGGTGCGCATCACTTCCCGGCGGAAGGGCTTCTGTTCATAGGAACACTTGACCATGTACACCTTGCAGTCGAGATCAAAATAGCTGCATGCCATGGAAAGTGCCGTGCCCCACTGGCCCGCGCCGGTCTCTGTGGTCACGCCCTTGAGGCCCTGCTTTTTGGCGTAATAAGCCTGGGCGATGGCGGAATTGAGCTTGTGGGAGCCGGAAGTGTTGTTGCCCTCGAATTTGTAATAGATTTTTGCGGGCGTCTGCAGCTTTTCTTCCAGGCAATATGCGCGCACCAGCGGCGAGGGCCGGTACATCTTGTAAAAATTGCGGATTTCCTCGGGGATTTCGATGTAGGGCGTGGTATCGTCCAGCTCCTGCTGAACGAGTTCATCGCAGAACACGCCGGAGAGTTCGGCGGCGGTCATGGGCTGCAGGGTAGCGGGATTGAGCAGCGGAGCCGGCTTATTCTTCATGTCGGCGCGCAGGTTGTACCAGGCCTTGGGCATCTCGCTTTCGTTCAGATAGATCTTGTAGGGAATTGCTTCATGCTTCATGGTTTCCGTCTCCTTTCGGTTTTTCGATCCGGGACAGAACAGAAAAAATCCTGTCCCTGCAAATTGTTTTGCTGGGACAGGATATAAAATACAATCCTGCGGTGCCACCCGGCTTGGCGCATCATTACAATACGCCCACTTTGCGCATGCCATCACATGCCGGCCTTTGTTTACGGAGAGCCAAGCTCCGTCTCCCATACTCCGGTTAATACCGTTTCTGATTGCCCTCAGAAGTCCATTCGGCGCATGCTTTCCCGCCGCAATTCCACCGCCTGCGGCTCTCTGGATGGAAAGGTGAATGCGCTTACTCACTCTTCCTCAACGGTTTAGCAGAGTATAGCACGAAAATGAGCGCCTGTCAATAGAAAACGCGAAAATATTTTTGATGCAGCAGAAAATTTTTCTCGCCGGATCAATAGGAGACGAAGAGCTCGATATGTACCACCTGGCCATCCACGCTGAGCTGCGCATCATCGGCCATCTGGCCCACGAGTGACATTTCGCTCTCGCTGGTATATTGATCTTCTCCCGCGAGTTCCCAATACATTTCCACCATTGCGGGGCTGCGCACGGCGGGCTGGAGCAGCTGGCCCATGCGGCGGATATCATCCAGGTATTCGGGATTAAAATCGCTCTGGGCAAAGAGGCGCAGGCCGCTTGCCTCCCGGAGTATGCGCAGGTTCACTTCCCCGCTGCCATAATGAAGCAGAGCGGTATAGATTTCATCAACGATGCGGCTCATCTTGCGGCGCGCAAGATGCAGGTGCTTGTGCGGTACTTTCATTTCTTTAGTCCTCCGGTTCGGATTTCAGCGCTTCAATGAGGGGAATCATGATGATGCAGGTGATGCCGGCTGAAAATCCATTGTTGTAAAGGTTCAATCCTCCATAGAGATAGGAGGTGTTCTGTACGATGGCCATGTGGAGAAAACCTGCGGCCATGCCCCAGAGCCCGCCGAACTGACCGGCGATGGGTGCAAGGCCTGTGCAAAGCAGTGTGGCCAGCAGCACGCCGGGCGATGTGAGGGAAAGGTTTTTCATGAAGCTGGCCGCGATGATCGCACCCGTCATCACGGGAATCACATTGCGCGGGTGTTTGCCGAAGCAGCCGAAGCCCACCATGGCAAACAGGCAGCACACCAGCGGGCCGTTGAGCGGCACGCGGAGCAGCAGCAGGTACAAAAGGCCAATCAGGCCCACGAGCGCCATGTTTACAAAGGTGGCGCCCATTCCCTCCAGCGCGAAGAAATCCGCAACCATGCGGCCGGAATGGCTGAGCATGTGCCGGTAAGCGCGCCAGCTGCGGCAGCCGAGAATTACGCCGAGAACGAACAGGCCGCCGATGACGCAGAGCATGAGGATGGTGAGGGGCAGGCTGTATTCCGTGCTCCAGGAATTCTTTGTTTCAAATTCCATGCCGAAGCCGCGCAGCACGCTCACCAGCGCAAGGCCCACGAAACCCGCCGCAAAACCAACATTGTAGAGGTTATAGCCCTGGTGAATGCGCACGGTGTAGCCGGAAACGGCGGGAACAACAAAGCCGATCAGCGCGCCGCCAAGGACCATGGTGACATAGTGAATCTGCACATCGGTATGGAGCAGGAAGTAGCTCACCATGGGCGAAAGACAGGTGGCAAAGAGGGTGAGGTAAGTATATTTGGAGAAGGGCTCGCCCTTGTAGCAGGCATAGAGGAAGCCGCCGAGCAGGATGGGCGCGCTGTTGATCATATTCTTGCCCAGCAGCGCAAATCCCGCCATCATGAAAAGGCAGGCGACGGAGAGGCCGGTGAAGGGCATCTTCTGCAGGCGCACCAGCAGGGTGCTGCCCAGCATCATGAGCGATGCGTTGAGCAGTGCGGCGCCGGGACCGCCGGTTCGGATGGGATCGGTGATCAGCCCGGCATGGCCAAGCTGAATCTTCCAGAAGCCGGTGAAAAGGCTGAGGTTGGGCTGGAGGATCACGGCAAATACCGCCAGCAGCACAGATACCGCCAGCAGCATGTGGCAGAGGAGATCGATATTTGATTTGATCTTACCGGTCAGTTCCTTACGCATATCATCTCTCATTCCTGTCTGTAATAATCCATATTAATTTTATCAAAAAAATGGGTATATGGCAAGCGGGCGCGATGCTCCCCTGCCCCGCCGCTACGCAAGGCCATGTTCGCTGACGAACTGCAATATGCAATCCTTGAGCCGGCGGATGCTTTCGGGCATTTTCTTGCGGATATGGGTGCCCATGCCGAGCTCTCGGATCGCGGGCGGATTTACCGGCACACAGAGCACATCATCCGTCCTGCCGCGTATCATCAATTCCGTCATCATGGAAACGCCGAGGCCGCGGCCCACCATGCGGATCACGGTTTCATCATCCACGCGGCAGATTTTCGCGTTCAGCTTCACGCCAACAGGCGCGAGCGCGGCCTTCACATCCATATCAAAGCTGCCGTAGGGCATCAGGAATTCCTGGCCGGAGAATTCTTCCAGCGGGAAGAATTCGCGATCGCCCATGGGATACTCCTTCGGCAGGATCGCGTACATTTTTTCATTGTAAAGGGGCGTCCAATCGCAGCAGCTGTAGTTTTGGCGGCTTGCGAAGATTACATCCGTCTGCCCCCTCTCCAGAAGTTCGAAGGGTTCGAGGGCATGATCCACCATGCGAAGATCCACATTGACCTCCGGGCAGAGACGCTTGAAGCGGTACAGGATTTCCGGCATCCAGTGCATGGCGATGCTGGAATAAGCCGCGATACGGATGACCTCCGCCTTCTTCCCGGCAATGGCGCGAATCTGGTTTTCCAGGTTGGCGTTGGCCTGCAAAAATTCCCGTATGGCGGGCATCAGCTGCGCGCCCTCTTCGCTGAGCTGTATGCCGCTGTGGTTGCGCTGCAGCAGCGGAAAGCCCACTTCCCGCTCGAGGGCATCCATCATGTGGGTAAGGCCGGACTGGGTGTAGCCCACCACCTCGGAAGCCTTGGTGAAGCTGCCGAGGTCCGCCGCAGTCATCAAAATTTCGAGCTTTTTGCTGTCCAAGGCCATCTCTCCATTTCATATATATTACATTTTCTCATACCCTTATTATAAACAGGCGTTTCTCAGATTGCAAGGGGAATGATAAAATAAAGCCAGCAGATGAAAGAAATGGGAGAGTAAAGCGCGATGATCAAACGCCTGAACCTCAGACAGAGAATATTGGTGGCTACGACGCTCTTTGGCATGTTTTTCGGCGCAGGAAACCTGATCTTTCCGGTGCACCTGGGCCAGGTTGCCGGGCGAAATGTGATACCCGCGATGATCGGCTTCATAATCACCGCCGTGGGCATTCCGATCCTCGGCGTGGCTGCCATCGGCGGCACCCGTTCCGACGGACTGCAGGCGCTCTCCAGCAAGGTTGGCAGGCGCTATGGCTATGTGTTTACCTGCCTGCTGTACCTCACGATCGGTCCTTTTTTTGCAATACCGAGGTGTGCCACCACATCCTTCACCACGGGTATACAGCCGCTGCTGGGCAATTCTGTTTCTGAGGGCGCTGCTCTGCTGGTGTTTTCCCTGGTGTTTTTCGCGCTGGTGCTGTTTTTGTCGCTTCGACCTGCGGGAATCACAGTATGGATCGGCAAGATTATCAATCCCCTGTTTCTGGTTTTCCTGGCGATCCTGCTTGTGGCGGCGCTGTCCAGGCCCAGCACGGCGGTTTCCGCAGTGGAGCCGGAGGCAGGCTACCAGAGCCACGCGCTCTTTTCCGCCATCATTGAAGGCTACGGCACGATGGACGCCATCGCGGGCCTTGCCTTCGGGATCGTGGTGATCGATATCATTCGTTCCATGGGCGTGACTGACGGCGACGCGCTTGCAAAGGATGTGCTCTCCTCCGGCGTGCTGACCGGCGCGCTGATGGCGCTTATATACATCCTGACCATCCTGTTGGGCGCGCAGTCCCGGGGTTTGTTTGAAACTTCCGAAAACGGCGGCATCGCGCTGGCGCAGATTTCCGGCCATTATCTCGGCCCGGCAGGCAGCATCATACTCGCCCTCACCATCACCTTCGCCTGCCTGAAGACATCCATCGGCCTCGTTACCAGCTGCTCGGACGCCTTCGCGCGGATGTTTCCAAAGGGGCTGCCCTACAAGGCATGGGCGATCATTTTCACGGCGTTTTCCTTCTGCGTATCGAATATTGGCCTTTCGAGGATCATTGATTATTCCCTGCCCGTGCTCATGTTCCTGTATCCGCTGGCAATCACGCTGATCCTGCTGGCGCTGTGCGGCGGTTTGTTTGGCCACGACAGGGCCGTGTATGTGAGCGTTACGGCGTTTACGGTCGTTGCCGCGCTCTTTGACCTAATGAAATCCCTGCCTGCATCTGTGCGGACGAGCCTGCGGCTTGACAGGATTATCGATATTGCCGGGAATATCCTTCCCTGGTTCAAGCTGAACCTTGGATGGGTCGTGCCCGCATTCATCGGCTTGCTACTCGGCCTGGTTATCCGCGCCGCCCGAAGGAAGGCTGAGGCTTGAGGCGAGGGCCGGGCAAAATACAGATAAGAGACTGCTGCATCTGATGCGGCAGTCCTTTTTATGTCCTGCATGATTCAAAGCGGCTCCGGCGGTGTATATAATAACCATGAGAGATGACGAAGCAAAAGTTCACCGCCATCCTCAATAGAATAAAGATAAATGGAGGGCATAAAATATGTCTACCCGGTTCTATATTTGCAGTCACTGCGGAAATATCGTTGAGAAGGTTAAGGACGTCGGCGTACCGGTTGTATGCTGCGGTGAGAAGATGAAGGAATTGGTTCCCAACAGCGTTGAGGCCAGCGGCGAAAAGCACGTTCCCGTAGTCACGATCGAGGGCGACAAGCTGACCGTAAACGTAGGCTCCATCGACCATCCCATGGAGGAGAAGCACTACATCGAATGGGTGCATGTTGACCTGGAGAACGGCAGCCTGCGCAAGGCGCTGAAGCCCGGCAGCAACCCGAATGTGGAATTTAATCTCGGTGGAGAAAAGGCTGTTGCCGTATTCGCCTACTGCAACCTGCACGGCCTCTGGAAGGCCGAGCTGTAAACCGGCAAATATCGGGCGCGCAGGGCGGCATAACGGCGAGTCTTCCCGATAGCAAGCATAATCAAGGCCTCCGTTTCCAACATTGTTAGAAAGCGGGGGCCTTAATTTTCAGGGAAACACAAACAACAAAAAAACAGTTTATCTATACGATGCAGAGCAAAGCTTCGGTGTGAAACGGAGGATACCATGCAAGTTAAGAAAAGGAATGGAAATGTAGTGGCCTTTGACCGGGAATTCATCCTGCGCGCAGTTACACTGGCCGCGGCTGCAGCAGGCGAGCACGATGAAGCTGCGGCGCAGCAGGTTGCAGCCAGGGCGGAACAGATGCTCGCCGGACGTGGGGAAGAAATTGTTGAAATTGAGAAGATCCAGGACGCCGTGGAGGAAGCGCTGTTTGAACTGGGCCGCTTCAAGACGGCCAAGGCATATATCCTCTACCGCGTAGACAAGGATAAAAACCGCGGCCGGGCCACCTGGAAAGAGGGATTGCTCAGCAGGGAGTTCCTGTCCGCCTATAAGCATTCCGCAGCGCCGATGGGCGAATTGGGTTCGTTTGTCTATTCCCGCACCTATTCCCGGTATATGCCGGAGCAGGGGCGGCGGGAATTCTGGTGGGAAACGGTGCGCAGGGCTGTGGAATACAATTGCTCGCTTGCGCCTACGAGCCGCGAGGAGGCGGAAAAGCTCTACGACAACATCTTTCACCTGCGTCAATTCCTGTCCGGCCGCACGCTGTGGGTGGGCGAAACCCGGGTATCCGCTGCCTATCCCATGGCAAATTACAACTGCGCCTTTGAAGTTATCGATGATTACAGTGCTTACCATGATTTGTTTTATCTCCTGATGGTGGGCAGCGGCGTGGGCGTGCGGGTGTTGAAATCCGATGCGGAAAAACTGCCGAAAATCCGGACCAACCTGGAGATCATTCACCGGGCCTACAATCCCCGTCCGCAGGATCAGCGGCTGGAATACACCTGTATGAACTTTTCCGGGGATACGGTGGAGCTCGCCATCGGCGATTCCAAGGAGGGATGGGCCCAGGCATTGAAGCATTACTTTGACCTGCTCACCAACGCAGAATATGCAAAAATCCGCAGGATCATGGTGGAGTATGATTCGATTCGGCCCAAGGGAGAGCGGCTGAAGGTGTTCGGCGGCACGGCCAGCGGATACGAATCCATGATGTCCATGCTGGATAAGATCCACCGTGTAATCGCTTCTGCCGGACTGCGGGACGGCGCGGCGCGCACGAAGCTGCGGCCCATCGATCTTCTGGATATCGCCAATATAATCGGCGAAAACGTGGTATCCGGCGGCGTGCGGCGCACATCCGAAATCGTTTTGATCGATCAGGATGATGAGGAGTGCATTCAGGCGAAAAACCGCCTGTACAGGCAAAACGGCGGCAAATGGGAGATGGACAAATCCATCGCCCACCGG
This sequence comes from Clostridia bacterium, assembly GCA_017481065.1. The sequence goes on from JAFUPT010000160.1 coordinate 9,829, forward strand.
CAGATGAGCAACAATTCCATCTTCTACCGCAAAAAGCCCACGCGGGAACAGCTGCACTGGCATCTGCAGCAGATGCGCCACTCCGGAGAGCCGGGATGGATCAACGAGGCTGCCGGCTTAAAGCGCCGTCCCAATTTCAAGGGCTGCAATCCTTGCGGCGAAATTCTGCTGGACAGCCACGGATTATGCAACCTGACGACCGTGAACGTTATGGCTTTTGTTCATGATGGAAGGCTGGATGAAAACGCCCTGCTTGAAGCCCAGAGGATGGGCGCGAGGGCCGGGCTCCGCATGACCTTTCAGGAGCTTGAAATGCACAGCTGGAATCATGTGCAGCAGCGTGACCGCCTGTTGGGCTGTTCGCTTACAGGTTGGCAGGATATGGTGAATGCAGTAAAACTGAGCCACGAAGAACAGGCCGGCCTTCTGGACAGGCTGCGCAGCGCCGCCCACGAGGCGGCGGATCGCATGGCGAAAGCCATGGGCGCAAACGCGCCCCTGCTGGTAACCACGATTAAGCCGGAGGGAACGCTGTCCCTTCTGCCCACCGTATCCAGCGGCATCCACTATTCCCATGCGCCGTACTATGTCCGCCGCATACGCATCTCTGCCAGCGATCCTCTCTGTCGGGTATGCGAGGAGCTGGGTTATCCCGTATTTCCCGAGGTGGGGCAGGATGCGGAAAACTGCCGCACCAAGGTGGTGGAGTTTCCCGTAAAGGCGCCGGAGGGGCGGGTAAAGGCCGATGCATCGGCCATCGAGCAGCTGGAAAACTATAAAATGTTTATGCAGCATTATGTCGACCACAACTGTTCCATCACCGTTCATGTGCGCGATGGCGAATGGGAAGCGGTGGAGGAATGGGTATGGGAAAACTGGGACGATGTGGTTGCCCTGTCCTTTCTGAGTTATGATGAAAACTTCTATGACCTGCTCCCCTATGAGGCGATTTCAAAAGAGGAATACCTTGCGCGCAAGGCAAATATGCGGCCATTCAATCCTTCCCTGATTTCGAAATACGAGAGGGAGGAAACGGAATTGGATATCGGCGCAGCAGACTGCGCAAGCGGGGTCTGCCCGGTTCGGTAAAGCACCGGAATGATCGGATTAAAAGATGCGTCGGAAAGTTTGGGATTGAACCAACTGCGCAAATGATGTAAAATATCAAAAATGGATTTCGGAGGCAAGCAATGCGCATATTTGATACCCATTTGCATCTGGCCAGCGAGCAGTTTGAGCAAGACCTCGATTCCCTGCTGATGCAGGCGCGCGCCTGCCATGTGGAAGGCTGCCTGATTGCCTGCGATCCGGGCGATTTGGAGCCGGACCATGCGCGCGCGCTCAGCATCGCCGGCAAATATGATAACTTTTATATCGGCGTCGCCTGCCATCCCCAGAATGCACTCAACTTTTCCCCCGAAAGGGCCGCGACAATTTGCCGCATTGCTGAAATGCCCATTTGCCGCTGCATCGGCGAGACAGGGCTTGATTATTATGACAACCAATCTTCCCGTGCGCAGCAGTTGGAAGTGCTCAACTGGCACTTTGACCTTGCAATGGAGCTGAACAAGCCTGTGCAGCTGCACATTCGCAATGCCCACGGGGACATGATCGATCTGATGCGCACCCGCAAAAAGAAGGGCAGTCTCCCCCGCGCCTTTTTGCATTGCTTCACCCGCAGCTATGAACTGGCCAAAGTGTACCTCTCCATGGGATGCTATATCTCCATTGGCGGCGCCGTGACATACGCCAATGCGAACCGTCTCCTTGAAACGGTGCAAAGGATTCCCATCAACCGCCTCCTGATTGAAACCGACGCGCCGTGGGTGGCTCCGGAGCCGCACAGGGGCGGCCGCTGCGAACCTGCGTACATCCTTCACACCTTTGAAAAAATCGCTGCACTGCGGAATATGGAGCCCGAGGAGCTCTCCCGGCAGCTGTGGGAGAATACCGCGGAGATTTTGGGCATATAGAATCTGCAATAATACAAATAGTTGCCAGAAAGTTGCCAAACTCTCCCCCGTTTCCACCGATAAACAAAAGAAAACCCTTGAAAACGCCGTGTTTTCAAGGGTTTTTGTGGTACACCATTAGAGAGCTTAAGCGAACCCTCTACCATGGCTTCAGAATCCACGTCCTCGAGCGTGATCGGCACCTCGATGTCGTTTTTTCCTCCAGAGTAGTCAAAAACTAGCTTGATTTTGTCATCGTATAGATAGACCGCCGTGATAAAAGAGTCTATCAGTTTTTTCTGGAATACCTTGTCATCCACATTTCCTTTTTTGAAACTCTCCAGCCAGTATAGGATTTCCTCCCGGCTCACGGCCGGGACGATAGCCTTCTCAGCTGTCACCTTGGCTTCATACTCGCGTTGTTCATTTTCCAACTCAATCAAACGGCTCTTTGTGGTTTCGGTAATCACTCCCATTTCGATGGCCTTCATGATGTTGCCTATCGAAGCCTTGATCTCGGTAAGCCTGTCCTGATAAACATTCAGTTCGGTGCATTCCTCGCACTTTTTCTGGAATTTCAATACCGAGTCAGCAATCCATTCCATCACATCAGGTTGCAACACCTGCTGCTGTACCAGCACGGCAATCATGCGTTCCAGCCAGTCCCGCCGGACGTTCTTCTTTTTACAGGTTCTCTGATTTCGTCTGGTCTGGCAAGCGTAGTAATAATGCGGCAGTCCGAGTTTGCTGGTTCCAGACATACCCACCATGTGAGCTCCGCAGTGACCGCAATACAGTTTTCCCGTGAGGATGTATTCCCCATTATCCCTATGCCGTCCACGGACGGCCTTTTTTATTTTCCGTTTCTGCTGCACGTTCAGGAACTGCTCCTTTCTTATGGCAGCAGGTATGCCGCCTTCGATTCGGATGTTACCCCAGATGTAAACGCCAGTGTACCTTTCGTTGGTTGCTATAGCATGGAGCGAGTTTTTGTTCCACTCCCCGCCACTGGGCGACGGGATCCCGCGCCGGTTGAAGTCCTCGTAGATGTCTACCTCCAACTCGTCGTTTTCAAGCCTGTTGAAGATCTCCTTCACAATAGAGATTTTGAAATCATCGAAGCCATACGTTTTGTCCGCATTCTTGATGAATCCATAGCTGAGCTTTCCGTTTACCTTGCACTGCTTGGCGTTGTCTTCCATGCCGCGCTGGATGTCCTCTGCCATGTTCTCGGAAAAGAACTGGTTCAGGTTCATCATGGAGCGGAGTGCAAAACGGCCAGCGGGCGTGTCGTCGTAGTCCTCCTCGACGTACAGGCAGCGGACACCATAAGAATCCAACCTGGCTTCATTCTGCATGGCCTGCAGCATATTACGGCCCATGCGGTTCGACTTCCAGGCAATTACGAAATCAAACTTACCTTTTGCGGCATCGCGCATCATTCGCTGGAAATCAGGACGGTTATCTGTTCTGCCTGACTTGGCGCGATCTTCGTAGACTGCAATGATGGTGATGCCGTTCTTTTCGGCGTATTCTTTGCACTTCTCGATCTGCTGTTCGATAGAAGCATCATTCTGAGCCGAGGAAGAATAGCGGGCATAGATCACAGCAAGTCTGCCGTGTCTTTTCATCCGTACCAAGCCCACCCCTCCTGTCGAAGTATACTTAGAATGATTGCATGCAGAAATGAAGATTTCCTTCAGAAACACAAGAAATTGCCCGAGGGGTTTCTTATGTTCCTTCCCAGATATGCAGAAAAGTGTGAACTTGTTCCACAAAAACGTATCAAATCGGGTGATTTTCGGATCAAGTCTCACTTTTTCGTATCACTCATTCAAAAACCGTATCAATATCGCAAAACGATATTTTCTACCAATGTCGAATTTGTGCTGTAATAGTTTCGTAATATATAGGGACAACATCACGAAGGAGGTTCTACCATGAAAAAAGTCATACCGGCAGATATCATGCTTATCATCCGACTTGTTCAAGGTTTATCCCCGGAAAACAGAAAGAAGATTATTGAGCTTGCAAAAAAGCTCGCATCTCGCCAAGGATAAATGCTTTCTTATCCTGCGGGAGCTGGTCAAACAGCTTTGCAAACTCCAACGTGCTTTCATCGAAGTTCATTATCTCAAAATACTTCTCGCTATCATCATCTGTAGAAAGCGACAGAGGAGCGTCCCCCATTTTTTCTAAGATGTCGTTCAGCGCAATACCGATTGCGCTGGCGACTTTTCTTATTGCAGTAAGAGAAGGTACAACAGGCAGGCCAGTTTTCGTATTCTTATTGCTTTCAAGCATTGAGATATACGCATTGGACATCTGGCACATCTTCGCAAAATCGCGCTGCGAAAGGTTGTGCTCCTGTCTGTATTCTCTCACAATTTCACCAAGCGTCAAAGCAATGTCCTCCTTGCCTCTTTGTATAACCGATTATACAGGATTAAGCGTCCGTTGTCAATCGGGCTGAACAAAATTTGTTAAATGGGGTTGACAAGACATATCACCATGGTGTACTATTGTTATGTCGACTGAACACTCTGGTTTGACAGAAAGGAGGTCCAGCATGGGTTTCAAACTCAAGGAAGCACGAAATAAGCGAAATATGTCCCAGCAGGAGCTTTCGGATAAGAGCGGTGTGAGCCGCGTAACGATTGCTTTGATCGAAAGCGGCAAGACTCAGGATGTCTTGGCTAGTACAATCCTGAAACTCGCCAATGCGCTTGATATGTCTGCTGGTGATATTTTTTTTGCCGACGATGTTAAGTCGACTTAACGCTATTATCCAAACCACAAGACAAGAAACCACATTATCAGAGAGGAGGAAAAGCGTGGACCAGTCAACCTGCTCCATCAAGATCGACACCTCCCTAATCCCAGAGAGCGTAAGCGACGAAATCAGTCGCATTGTATTCAGAAGCGTGCGGGAATTCTTCAGCAATATGACCCCCGCGCAGAAGGAGGATTACGAGCGCTGGAGAGCTGAGTACAGGAATCGCAAATCTACGGGAGGAGGTGAAAAGACGTGAAGGCAAAAAAAGAAGTGGCTGCTCTGCTGGAACAGAAGCAACCACAGACAAAAAACCACACCCCCATTATAGCCGAGGAGCAGAAATCCGTCAAGACGAATCTCGCTGATCTGTCACAGCTGCGAGAGCATGCAAAGGTCAAAGCAACGGATATGGTTGAAGTTGTGCAGGGCATCTACCCGCGCTACGACAAGTACATTCATTCCAAATGCGAGAACGGCAAGGAATACGGAATTCAGCTTCGGCCAGATGCAACCAAGGCCCTGATTCAGCGGTTTGCCCCGGAGTTTCTGGAAAAGCCCCGGAAGCCGAACCGCAAGAAGCCCAACCGAATCCAAGCACGGCTTCCGGATGCTCTGTACGAGCAGTTGCAACAACATCTACAGCAGACCGGCGCAACGGCGCAAGATTTCCTAGAAGGGCTGGTCGCCCAGTTCTTCAAGCCTCCCGACAGCTCGAAGGAGTGACGACATGTTCAGACCTTCCCTTGATCTTCCCGACCATCCTGTCATCAGGAACATGGAACGCACCGGCTATCCTGATGGCCGGGAACCCGGAATCGCACATTGCCCGATCTGCGGCAAAGAGTGCGAAACCATCTACCGCGACCAGCACGGCGACATCTTCGGCTGCGGCGAGTGCATCCAGATCGACGATGCCTACGATGTTGCAGAGTGCTTCCCCGACAAAGAAAGGAGCTATTAAATGGCAATCATCAGACCCGAGAACATGGATTTCTCCAAGCAGACCTTTTCCGCGATCATCTACGGCAGCCCCGGCGTTGGCAAAACTACCCTGGCACTCTCTGCCCCCGATCCCGTCCTGATCGACTTCGACCGCGGCATTTCCCGTGTCCGCGCACAGCATCGTCGAGCCGCCATCATGTGCGATACCTACGAAGAAGTCCTGGCCGATGTGAAGTCCCCGGAGATGGCCGAATTCAAGACGCTGGTCATCGACACCGGCGGCAGCTTCGTTACCTTCCTGAAAGATTGGGCTCTTCGCGTCAAGGGTGCCCGCCAGAAGAACGGCGAGTTCAACGCGCTCAAGGGCTTTGGTTACGTCAAGTCCGAGTTCAACGAATTTACCGAGTACGTCAAGACCGTCCTGAACAAGAACGTCATCTACGTTTTCCACTCTCAGGAGCAGGCCGATAAGGACGGCAATCCCACCCAGCGCCTCATGTGCGAAGGTAGCGTCCGCAACACCGTTTGGAATCCCTGTGATTTCGGCGGCTATGTTCAGATGATCGGTTCCCAGCGCATGATTTGTTTTTCTCCTGAGCAGGAGTATTTCGCCAAAGGTACCCATGGCATTACCGGCCGCTGGCCTGTGCCGGAGCTCGACGGTACCGCCCCCAACGATTTCATGACCCGTCTGTTTGAACAGGCCAGAGCCAACATTGCCAAAGAGCGCGAACAGTACGAGCCGCTGCGCAAGCTGTACGAGGAAACCATGGAGAACGTCCGTGTCATCATCGACAACGTGGTTGATGCTGAAACTGCCGATTCTGCCGCCCGTGTAATTCCCGAACTGGAACATGCCCTGACCAGCAAGAAGGAAGCGTCCGCACTGCTGAAGGCCAAGACCGACAGCCTCAATCTCAAGTATTCCAAGGAAGAAGGCTGCTACGTTCCGAGGGAGGGGTAAGCAATGGCACGGTATCTGATTACCCAGTCCTTGCTTTCCTCATGGAACTACATGTTCGACTGTTTTGAGGGCTGCGAGGAAGAAGCCCGCGAAGATTTCATTCGCACCTTACAGCGCGAAAAAGGCGAACAGACGGAAGCTATGCTGAAGGGTATTGCCTTTGAGAATCTTGCCTACTCCATCGCGGATGGCAGTTTCCGGCCTGCTTATCAGATGTCCTTTCCTTGCAATCCCAACTCAGGCGAGCCCATGGAGAGCAAAATCTATCCGCCCGGTTATCAGGGAGCCTGCAAAGTTGCCGAGATCATCAAAGGTGCACCGGTTCAGGTCAAGGCGCAGCGCGAAATCGTAGTCGGTGACATGACCTTCCTGGTCTACGGCATCCTCGATGCGCTCAAGGCCGGCACGATCTACGATGTCAAGTTCAAGAATAAGAGCTTCGGTTCGCTTGACCTCGCCGGAAGCTATCTGGACAGCGCCCAGCACCCGGCATACTTCTACATCGTGCCCGAGGCTTCGGAGTTCAAGTATCTGGTGAGCGATGGTTCCGACATCTATATCGAAACCTACCGCCGGGAAGATACGCCGTTCATCGGTGACATCATCTACGAATTCATTGATTCCCTTGCTGGCTGGGGCCTGCTGGATCTGTACAAGGAGAAGTGGTTGACGAAATGAAAGGCAGAATGGTCGATCTGGTAATCGGCATGGACGGAAAGCAGCGCGTCACAATCTCCGTCGAAGGAGACCTCCGGCCCATCTTTGACGAGCTCCACGAATCCGATATCTCGGTTGAGATCAAGAAGTTCCGAAGGAAGCGCAGCCTCGATGCCAACGCTTACGCATGGGTTCTGATCGACAAACTGGCACCTGTTCTGTGCATGTCCAAAGAGGAAATCTACCGTGAAACCATCCGCAACATCGGCGGCGTTTCCGAAACCGTATGTGTAAAAAACGAAGCCGTCAACCGGCTGTGCTTTGGTTGGGCGCGTAACGGCCTCGGCTGGTTTACCGAAACCTTCCCCAGCAAGCTGGAGGGCTGCACCAACGTGATTCTCTATTACGGTTCTTCCTCCTACGACACCAAGCAGATGTCGGACCTGATCGACCTTCTGGTCACCACCTGTACGGATTACGGAATCGAAACCGCAACCCCAGACATCCTCGAAAAGTACAAGGAGGAGTGGAAGCCGTGAACGTGATCTGCAACTACTGTGGGAAGCCTGCGGAATATGTGGACAGCACCATCGTCTACGGCAGCAGCTACGGCATGATCTACTACTGCAAGCCCTGTAATGCCTGGGTCGGTGTCCACAAGGGCAGCTGCACTCCCCTCGGAACCCTCGCCAATGCAGAACTCCGGGCCTATCGCCGCAAGGCTCATGCCCTGTTTGATCGCATCTGGCGTCGTCGGTGGATGTCCCGGAGTAAAGCTTACAGCTGGCTCTCTGAGCAGATGGGCCTTACCAGAGAAGAAACTCACATCGGCATGTTCAGTATCGAGCAGTGTAGGACGGTAATCGACCTGTGCCTCGCCTATGAACGTGACCGCATTTCAAAACTGAAGGAGGATCCTCATGGAAGAAAGAGATAATCATTGTAATCCCTCAGATGGCCTTGTTGCCATTTCAGTCGATGAATTCAGGCATCTTGTGTACGAAGAAGCGCGGAGCGACATCGTCAAGCATTTGCTGATGGCCGAGAAATCAGCCTACATCGATTCCAACGCCATTCGTATCGTAATGGGATTCAAGCCCATCGTTGCCACGATCCCCAATACTCCCGACCCGTTGAAGGAGACGCCTGATGAATAAAGCAATTCTCATTGGCAACCTTGCCTCTGACCCCGAGTTCAGAACGACCCAAAGCGGTATCAGCTACGTTTCGTTCCGAATCGC
>JAFUPT010000161.1 GCA_017481065.1 Clostridia bacterium
ACCGTCATGTTGCGCAGGATGGTCATGTTGGGGAACAGATTGAAGTGCTGGAACACCATGCCCATCTTCTGGCGATGGATGTTGATGTTCACCTTGGGGTCGGTGATGTCGGTGCCCTCGAAGGTGATGGTGCCGGCGGTGGGCAGCTCCAGCAGGTTCAGGCAGCGCAGGAAGGTGGACTTGCCGGAGCCGGAGGGGCCGATGACCACGACCACTTCGCCGCGCTTGATATCGGTGGAAACGCCGTTGAGGGCATGAATCTCATTTGCAGTGTGGAACACCTTTTCGAGATTGCGCACGGAAATGATATTTTCAGTGGTCACTGTTGCGCAGCCTCCTTTCGAGCAGGCCCACCAGCCAGGTGAAGAACATGACCAGGGCCAGGTAGATGAGCGCCACCGCGATCAGCGGCAGGAAGGGGGAATAGGTGCGGCTGCGGATGATATCGCCGCCCTTGGTGAGATCCTGCACGGCGACATAGCCGGCAACGGAGGTTTCCTTCAGCAGGGCGATGAATTCATTTGCCAGGGAGGGCAGCACATTCTTGATCACCTGGGGAATGATGATGAAGCGCATGGTTTGCACATAGTTGAAACCCAGGCTGCGGCCGGCCTCGAACTGGCCATTATCGATGGACATAATGCCGCCGCGCACGATTTCGGCGACATATGCGCCGGAATTGAGGCCGAAGGCCAGCGCCGCGACCATTACGCCATTATCCGAGGAGGCGAAGATCACGAAATAAATGATCATGAGCTGGACGACCACGGGCGTGCCGCGCAGCACGGTGAGGTAGAGGCGGCAGAACCAGTTTGCCAGGCCGAAGAGCCTGCGGCCGATGGTTTTGCGCGCGCCCTCGGCAGTTTTATCATAGGTGGAGCGCACCATGGCGATGATTACGCCGATGGCAAGGCCGATCAGCAGGGCGATCAGCGTGATGACCAGCGTGTTTCCCAGGCCGCTGAGCAGATATTTCCAGCGGTTGGCCTGCACAAAGTTCAGCACGAAATCCGCCTTCAGGTTTTCAAACCATGCTTGCACGTTGGGTGACCCTCCTTATCTTTTATCGGGAGATATTTCCTTACACACGAAATAGGAAACGCAAACGCGCTTCCTATTTCGTTCTGCCTGCCAGAAGAAATGCTTATTCGGCTACGATGTACTTATCGATGATGGCCTGGATGGTGCCATCGGCGATCAGCTCTTCGAGGGCTGCATTGATGGTGGCGGTGAGCTCGCTGCCCTTGGCCAGTGCGATGGCATAGTCCTCGGTGATATATTCGGTTTCGAGGATCTTCAGGCCTTCGTTGGCGGCGACATAGTTCTTGGCGGGCTCGTTATCGATAACAACGCAGTCTACCTTGCCGGAGGTGAGGGCCAGGGTGGCGTCGGTGCCGTTCTTGAAGCGCTCAACGGTAGCCAGGCCGGCGTCTTCCAGATCCCAGGTGCAGTACAGATCGCCAGTGGTGCCCTGCTGCACGCCGATCTTGTGGCTTGCGCCCTCGGCGAAGAGATCATCAACGGAGGTGATGGCGGAATCTTCCTTAACGATGATTACCTGAACGCCGGTGGCATAGGAAGTGGTGAAATCCACATTCTGCTTGCGCTCCTCGGTAACGGTCATGCCGGCCAGAACCATATCGATCTTGCCATTGGCAACGGCGGGGATCAGGGAATCGAAATCCATATCCACGATTTCGAAATCATAGCCCAGCTTGGCGCAGATTGCGGCGGCTACTTCGGCATCGATGCCAACGATTTCGCCGGTTTCATCATCATAATACTCATAGGGCGGGAAGGAAGCGTTGGTGCCCATCTTCAGGGTCTCAGCCATGGCCAGGCCAGAGAAAACAAACATGCATGCCAGAACGATTGCGAGAATCTTCTTCATTGTAATATCCTCCAGAAATGTAATGGGAAGCCGAAGCTCCTGCTATATGAAAATTATACATCTTTCTGCGCGAAAATACAAGCGCGGCCCGGCAGTTTTAACGCAATCAGCGAATATTCATGCATATATGCATGGGGTATGCAGGGGAAAGGGACGTTTGGGGACCCTGTCCCCAAACCCCTGCCAAGGGGGATGATCCCCCTTGGAACCCTCAGTAAGCAAAACGCCGATTCTGCACAGGGGAGCCTCTTGGTGTCTCCTTATATCAAAAAATCGTGCCGTTGTCCGGCACGATTTTTTATTCCGGGGTTTCCAAAGGGACACTGTCCCTTTGGCAGGGGGCTTGGGGGACAGCGTCCCCCGACATTCTCCCTCCCCCGGGTCACTCCTCATAGATGAACTCATGAAGGATGTTGGTGTTCTTTTTGAAATTGGGCTTGATGCACCATACGCCATCGTAGGTGCCGGCGTCATAGGTACCGTCGGCGGGAAGGCGGAGTTCGCCGATGGTATTCAAATCCATGCCGAGGGCGACTTCGGCGAGGTTCATGATTTCGAGGAAGCCGAGGTTGGTATCGACATAATCGAGGAGGGTCATGACGACGGACATGAGGGTTCCGGCATCGGTGCCATCCATGATTTTCTTGGCCATGGTGACCAGCACGGTGCGCTGGCGCTCGGTGCGCACGAAATCACTGTCGATCTGGCGGATGCGGGCATAGGCTGTGGCCTGGTTGCCGTTGAGATGCACATTTTCGCCGCTCTCCTGCAGTTTTTCCATGCCGGAGAGGGGGGAGAGATCAAAGAGGCCCTTGTTGAGGGCTTTGCGCTCGGCCTCGGTGACGTCCAGCTCGATGCCGCCCAGCAGATCGATAATTTCGGCGATGCCGTTCATGCTGATGAGCACATAATCCTCGATATTCATGCCATAGGATTCATTCACGGCTTCGATGGTGAGCTCCGGACCGCCCACGGCGCAGAGCTCGGTGAGCTTGCGGTGGCTCTTTTTGCCCGGCACGGTGACCCAGGTATCCCGCATGAGGGAGGTCATCTTCACCTGCTTCTGGGCAGGATTGACGGAGAGGATGATCATGGAATCGGTGCGGGAATATTCCTTTTTGGTATAGGAATCGCAGCCCAGCAGCAGGATATTCCACCATTCATCGGGCAGGTCTTCCGCGGCGACGGGCTCCTCCACCTGGGCAACGAGCACATCATCCATGGAAATATATTCGATCCATTCGCCCGCTTCAGCCACTTCCGGCGCTTCGGCAAGCGCCGCGACCGGGGAAATTACCGCCAGCATCCATGCCAGCAGGATGCACAAGGCTTTTTTCATTTTATATTGTACCTCCGGGTAGATTCGCTTATTAGACGTACAAAATCTTGCTTTGGTTCATCCCAACCATGAAAATACCACAGAATCCCTGCCCGGCAGAAAGGGGACAGGGATTCATATGCATCCATATTACTTTGCAAATTTATAGATCTGCTCGAGTACCTTATCCACGCCGTTGCCGGTGGGTTCATTGGCCATGGCGTCGTAGAAGCTGCCACGGTCATGATAGAGCTTGATAACCTTGGAGGTGAGGGTTTCGGGGGTCATATCGCTCTGCTGCAGCACGCGGCTCAGGCGGCGCTTCTCGAAGGATTCGGCGTTGAGGATCTGGTCGCCGCGGGAGGCGGAAGCCGGATAGGGAATCAGCAGCGCGGGCTTGCGCAGGGCAAGGATTTCGCACAGGGCATTGGAGCCTGCGCGGGAGATGAGCACATCGGAGCCAGCGTAGGCATCGGCCATTTCATCGCTCAGATATTCGCACTGGACATAGTTCTTCGTGCCCTCGAGATCGGAAACGAGGTTGCCCTTGCCGCAGAGATGGAGCACCTGGAAGCTCTCGGTGAGCTTGGGCAGGGCCTTGCGCACGCATTCATTGATGGCCTGCGCGCCGGAAGAGCCGCCCACCACCATGAGCACCGGCAGGTTCGGGGAAAAGCCGAAGCGCTTCTGGCCCGCCGCGCGGTCGCCGGAGAGGATTTCCGGGCGGAGGGGAGTGCCGGTATGCACGCCCTTGCCCTTGGCATACTTCACGGCTTCCGGGAAGGTGCAGCACTGGGCGGATGCGAAGGGCAGGCACAGCTTGTTTGCCAGGCCGGGAGTGAGATCGGATTCATGGGTGACGACCGGCACCTTGTTGAAGTGCGCGCCATATACCACGGGAACGGACACGAAGCCGCCCTTGGAGAAGACCACGTTGGGCTTGATATTCCGGATGATCTTCGTGGCCTGGGCGATGCCCTTGAGCACGCGGAAGGGATCGGAGAAATTCTTCAGGTCAAAATAGCGGCGCATCTTGCCGACGGATACCGAATAATACTTCACGCCGGGCACCTTCGCGATCAGCTCCTGCTCCACGCTGTTGGCGCCGCCGATGTAATGTACCTCCCAGCCATCGGCCTGCAGCCGGGGAATGAGCGCCAGGTTCGGCGTGACATGGCCGCCGGTGCCGCCGCCGGTCATAACAATTTTCTTCATATAAAAACCTCCGGGGAATTGCGCTGATTTGCATTCAGGGGATATTATAGCATTGAATTTGAGAAATGTTTTTATCTTGCTGTAAAAGTTCTTTTGTTTTCTGAAGATTTGCGGTATTATAGAGGGGGGAAGGTGAGGGAACGTTCAGGGGCTCTGCCCCTGAAACCCCGGCAGGGACGCTGTCCCTGCACCCTGCCAAAGGGAATGATTCCCTTTGGAAACCCCTGTATTGCGCTGCTGCGCAGCGCTGGAAATAATTTTTACGACGCGAAGCGTCGTTTGCAGAG
>JAFUPT010000162.1 GCA_017481065.1 Clostridia bacterium
AAAGGCACGCGTATGCGTGCCTTTTTGTGGGGTTTCCAAAGGGAATCATTCCCTTTGGTCAGGGGTCTGGGGGCGGACAGCCCCCAGCGTCCCTTTGGCGTCTCCCCCCTAAAAAACTCTTACACCTTCTCCACCGGGAAGCGATAGGGCAGCTTGATGTTGCCGCGCTTGTAGATGGCTTCGGCATGGGCGCAGGCTTCCTTGATGATGGCGTCCTCATCGAGGGTGAGGATCTTGCGGTCGCGCATCAGCCACTTGCCATCGCACATGGTGGACTGGATATTGTTGGAATGCATGGCGGTTACGAGGCCGGCGATCTTATCGTTCACGGGCATCATGCTGGGGCCGTAGGGATCGATCACGATCAGGTCGGCCTTCTTGCCCACTTCCAGGCTGCCGTAAATCTTCTCATCCAGCAGGGCGCGCGCGCCGTTGATGGTGGCCATGCGCAGGATATCCTGGGAAGGAACCACGGTGGGGTCCAGCCGCCAGCCCTTGTGGATCAGGCTGGTGAGCCACATTTCATCCACCATATCCATGCGGTTGGAGGAGGAAGCGCCGTCGGTGCCGATGGAAACGCAGACGCCTTCCTTCAGCATGCGCGGAATCTTGGCAAAGCCCAGCACGCGCATGGCGGATGCGGGGTTGTGGGACACCTTTACATCGTGCTCCTTGAACATCTGAATCTCTTCATTGGTGAGCCATACGGTGTGCACGGCCAGCAGGTTCTTATCCAGCACGCCCAGCTTGTTCAGGTGGGTGACGGTGGGCTCGCCGTAAACTTCCTGGGTGTATTCGATCTCGCTCTTGGCCTCGGCAACATGCATATGAACGCCTACGCCGTACTTATCGGCCAGTTCCTTGGTGCGCACGATCAGATCATCGGTGTTGTTGAAGATGGTGCGCAGGCCGAACCACACCTGGCAGCGGCCGTCGGCAGTGTTGTGATACTTCTCGAGATCGATCACCTGCTGCTCCAGCTCCTGCTCGGTGGTGCGAACCCAGTTCTCCGGCAGGCCCTCGCCGCAGTCCATTACGGACTTTGCCAGCTTTGCGCGGATGCCGGCCTCCTGAACCGCCTTGGCCATGCCGCTTACGAACTGGCCGCCGGGCTCGGCAAAGGAGGTTACGCCGCAGCGAATCTGCTCCAGGCAGCACATGAGGGTGGAGATGTAGGAATCTTCCTCGGTCATGTTGCTCTCAAAGGGCCACATGCGATCATGCAGCCAGCAGATGAAATCCACATCATCGCCCACGCCGCGGCTGATCTGCTGGGAGGTGTGCACATGGGTGTTTACGAAGCCGGGCAGCACATACTTGCCGTTCAGCTCGATCACTTCCGCATCAGGCTTCACGAGGGCGGGATCCACCTTGCCCACTGCGATAATCTTGTCATCCTCAACGAGCACGCTGCCGCCGTCGTACACGGTTTCGTTCGCGCCCATGGTTACGATAAAGCCGTTCTTCAAAAGGGTCTGTGCCATTTTCATTTCCTCTTTTCAGTTTCGTATTCGGAATACACATGCCTCCCTTGTGCAAAGGGAGATGCCTCCAAAGGAGGCGAAGGGATTGCCGGCAACCTCTCAGTCTGCTTCGCAGACAGCTCCCCTTACACAGGGGAGCCGTTCGCCAATCTATTCTTATTTCGTGGAAATAATCGGATCGATGATCTGGAAGCTCCTTACATCGAACAGGCCCTGGTCGGTGATGCCGAAGCAGGGGATGAAGATCAGCGTGATGAAGGACAGGGTAATGTTCGGGGAGGGAACATCGCTGCCCAGGGCCGCTGCCTTTTCGATCAGGTCCGCCAGCTGTGCGGCAACGGTTTCGCCGTCCAGATCGGAGAGCAGGCCGCAGATCGGCAGGGCGATTTCCGCCAGCACCTTGCCGTCGCAGGCCAGAACCAGGCCGCCCTGCAGCTCGCCGATGCGGTTTACAACCAGCGCCATGTCATCCGGGTCGGAGCCGACAACGGTGATGTTGTGGTGGTCGTGGCCCACGCTCAGGCCGATGGCGCCCTTCTTCAGGCCGAAGTTCTTGATGAAACTGCGGCCGATGCTGCCGCTCTTGCCGTAGCGCTCCACGCATGCGATGCGCAGAATGTCGTTCTCCACATCGGGCTGTACAACGCCATTTACCACAGGCAGCTCCGCCTGCAGGGCCTCGGTGAGCAGGGTCACCTTGGAAGCGCCGATCACATGGCAGGTGGCGGTGGTGGCGGTGGCGTCGGTCCTGAGCACCATATCGTCGCCGGTGAGCACCTTGCTCAGCTTCACGGTGTTGCGCACAACA
This sequence comes from Clostridia bacterium, assembly GCA_017481065.1. The sequence continues at coordinate 2,293 of JAFUPT010000162.1, forward strand.
TCGGAATATGCCGGGGCCTTGATGTCATGGTCCAGCTTGCCTTCATTTACAACCAGCTCTCCCTTGGAGATAACGCTCTCCACCTTGCACTGCTCCAGGGAGGACAGGAACACGATGTCGGCGTACTTGCCGGGGGTGATGGAGCCGCACTCATCCGCGATGCGGAAGGATTCTGCGGGGTTCAGGGTAACCATCTGGATGGCGGTCACGGGGTCAACGCCCTCTTCCACGGCGATGCGCACCTTATGGTCCAGGTGGCCGCAGCGGGAGATGTGCAGGGCGTCGATATCATCACTCACCATGCATGCATGGCGGGCGTCTGCCTTGCTTTCGGTGATGGCCTTCAGGCAGGGGCGCAGGTCCGTGGATGCGGAACCTTCGCGCATCAGCACATACAGGCCGGCGCGCAGCTTCTGCAGGGCCTCTTCCTTATTGGTAGCCTCGTGGTCGGAATTGATGCCGGTGGAAACATAGGCGTTCAGCGCCTCGTCCATCACAACGGGAGCATGGCCTTCGGCGGTCTTTTTCAGCTTCTTGGCCATCTCCAGCAGGTGCGCAGAGGCCGGGCTTTCGCCGAGGATCGGCGGGCAGAGCACTTCCGCCAGGCCCACTGCCTCGGGCAGCTGCAGCATTTCATCGATCATGGAAGCCTTGAGGGTGGAGCCGGTGGTCTGCAGGCCGTTCTCCTCCATGAAGGCGGGCACGGGATAATACAGCTTCACGGGGGTATGCTTGCTCTCCTCCAGGATTTCCTTCATGCCGGGAATGCCGGATACGATGGTGACCTCCATCAGGTCGGTGGCGACGGCGGTGGTGCCGTGCTTTACCACCATCTTGGCAAACTCGGTATAGGTCAGCATGCTGCTCTCGATATGGATGTGGGCATCGATGAAGCCGGGGGCGAGATACTGGCCCTTGGCGTCGATCACGCGGGTTTCCGGGCCGTAGGCGCCCTGGGGCACCGGGCCGATGGAGGCGATGCGGTCGCCGGAGATGGCGATTTCGGTTTCATAAACTTCGCGGGTGTGGACATTGACCAGCTTGCCGCCCTTAATGATGATATCTGCGGGGGCCTTGCCGAGCGCTACCTGAATCAGCTTGGTATTCATGAAAGTCCTCCTTGGTATTTTGGCAATGTGTTTTCGCGCCGTTCAATTCAAATTTCTACAAAATAATAGTAAATGAAAAAAACGGGAATGTCAAGCAAAACGGCGGGATTTACCCGGGAATAATCCAGTGGCCGGAAAATTGTAAAGCGGCCATTAAGGCGAACAACTTTATGATAAATGATGATTAATATTCGGATTTTGCCTTGACGGCGTTCGACATATTCTGATAAAATCTACCTGCATACCCGATTTGCACAAACGAAAGGAAGGTACCGTTCTTATGAAGAAACTGGTAAGCATTCTCATGGTTCTGGCTCTGGTTCTGGGCATGTCCGCAATGGCGGAAGGCATCGCCAAGGAAGACCTCAAGGTTGGCTTCATCTATGCAAGCGCCATCGGCGATGAAGGCTACACCTTCACCCACAACCGCGGCCGTCTCGCCCTGGAGGAAATGGGCATCGAGACCATGTACCTGGAGAATATCCCCGAGACCTCTGATTGCGAAAAGGCCGCCCGCGACCTGATCGACCAGGGCTGCAACGTGATCTACTCCATCAGCTTCGGCCATGGCCAGTACATCGCAAACGTTGCCGAGGAATATCCGGATGTTTACTTCGGCCACTGCACCGGTTACATCACTTCCGATAACCTGAATACCTACATGGGCCGCATGTATGAAGCCCAGTATCTGGCAGGCATCGCCGCCGGTATGAAGACCGAGAGCAACAAGATCGGTATCGTTACCACCTTCCCCATCCCCGAGGTTGTCCGCCAGGTGAATTCCTTCTGCCTGGGCATCCGCTCCGTAAACCCGGAAGCCACCCTGGAAGTAAAGTGGACCAGCTCCTGGTATGATCCGGCCACCGAAAAGGCCGCCGCCACCGAGCTGCTCAACGGCGGCTGCGATGTGATCGCCGCTTACTGCGATACCATGAATCCCCAGCTGACCGCTGCCGAGGCAGGCGCATTCGCCACCGGCTGCTCCTCCTCCGGCTACGATAAGATCCCCAATGCCTACCTCACCGCTCCCCTGTTCAACTACGGCACCTATTACACCGCCGATGTGCAGGCCATCATGGACGGCACCCGCGAGGGCAACACCTCCGTATGGCTCGGCATGAAGGACGGCCTGGTAGAGCTGGACACCATCACCGAGAACTGCGCAGAAGGCACCGCCGAGAAGGTTGAAGAAGTCAAGGCCCAGATTCTGGACGGCTCCTTCGATATGTGGGCAGGCGAGCTCAAGGACAACGAAGGCAATGTTCGCGTTGCCGCCGGCGAAACCCTGACCGACGCCGACCTGCTGGCCCTCGACTGGTTCGTTGAAGGCGTTATCGGTTCCGTACAGTAATTCAATAATCTGATCATATCCATCACGGAGGATGGAGGAGCGGTTTTCCCCGCCCCTCCATTTTCCATGAAAGCCGGGAATTCGCAGGCGGCTTCAATTCTCAGTTAAGGAGTGTCTTCATGAACGCACAACCCTATGTAGCTCTGAAGGGAATCACCAAGGCATTCGGCCCGGTGCTGGCAAACGACAATGTCGAGCTCAACGTGCACAAGGGCGAAATCCTCGCGCTGCTGGGCGAAAACGGCTCCGGCAAGAGCACGCTGATGAATATCCTCTCCGGCATCTATGCGCCGGATAAGGGCAGCATCACCATTGGCGGCGAAAAGGTGAAAATCCGCAGCCCCCAGGATGCTGAGAAGCTGGGCATCGGCATGATCCATCAGCATTTCAAGCTGGTGGAGGCCCTTTCCGCCCAGGAAAACATCGTCGGCGGCCTGAAAAAGGGCTTCTTCCTGGATGAACACAGGCGCGCGAAGGAGCTCACCGAGCTGAGCGCACATTACGGCCTGAGCATCAACCTGCATAAAAAGGTCTATGATATGTCCATCGGCGAAAAGCAGACGGTTGAAATCATGAAGGCCGTGTACCGCCGCGCAAAGATTCTGATCCTGGATGAGCCCACCGCGGTGCTCACGCCCCAGGAAACCCGCAGGCTCTTTGATATCCTGCGCACCATGAAGGCGGATGGCTGCGCCATCGTAATCATCACCCACAAGCTGGATGAGGTTATGGAAATCTCCGATAAGGTTACGGTGCTGCGCAAGGGCCAGAGCATCAAAACCCTCGTCACCGCCGAAACCAACACCCATGAGCTCACCGAATGCATGGTGGGCCACGCCATGGACCTGAGCATCCGCCGCACCGAAAAGAAGGCGGCGGACAAACCCCTGCTCACCCTCAGCCATGTCACCGTGAAGGACCGCAGCAAGCGCGTTCTGCTGGATGACGCCAGCCTCGAGGTCTACCCGGGCGAAATCCTGGGCATCGCCGGCGTCGCCGGCAGCGGCCAGAGGGAGCTGTGCGAGGCCATCACCGGCATGCTGCCCTCCAAGGGCGAAATCATGCTGGGCGGCAAAAAGCTCAGCGGCATGACTCCCCGCAGCATGCGCAAGGCCGGCATCCAGATCGGCTTCGTTCCCGAGGACAGGCTGGGCATGGGCCTGGTCGGCGGCATGAGCGTGCGCGACAACGCCATCCTCAAGTCCTACCGCTCCACCAAGGGCGTCTTCATCGACCGCAAGCATGCCAACGAGCTCTCCCACCGCATCGTGGAGCAATACAATGTATCCACCCCCGGCGTGGGCCAGATCATCCGCAGGCTCTCCGGCGGCAACATCCAGAAGATTCTCCTCGGCCGCGAGCTGGAGGATAAGCCGGAACTGCTGATCACCGCCTACCCCGTGCGCGGCCTGGATATCGGCGCTTCCTATTATATCTATGATATTATCAACCGGGAAAAGGCCCGCGGCGCGGGCGTTCTCTTCATCGGCGAGGATATCGATGTGCTCATGGCCCTGTGCGACCGCATCGCCGTGATGTCCGATGGCAAGCTGATGGGCGTGGTGGACGCCGCCGCAGCTGAAAAGGAAGAAATCGGCCTGATGATGATGGGCCATGCAAAGGAGGCCGAATAAGATGCTTCGTATCGTGAAAAAGGCGGAGTCCAGCCCCCGCCGGGTCATCGCCCAGCGCGCAGGCTTTATTCTGCTCTCCCTGGTAGCCGCCGCGCTGGTGATTCTGGTGCTGGGCTACAATCCCATCCAGGTCTACGCCGAAATGATCAAGGGCGCGCTGAACACCAGCTACCGCTTCCAGGAAACGGTGCTCAAGGCCGTTCCGCTGATCATCATGGCGCTGGGCGTATCCGTGTGCTTTAAGCTGAACTTCTCCAACATCGGCACCGAGGGCCAGTTTTACATGGGCGCGATGGCGGCAACCTACGTTGCCCTCTTCCTCCCCATCCCGGATGGCCTGCGCCTGCCGCTGATGTTCATCGTATCCTTCGCCGTGGGCGGCCTTTACTGCCTGATCCCGGCGCTCCTGAAAATCAAGTGGCATGTTTCCGAAACGCTGGTCACGCTGATGATGAACTACATCGCATCCAAGCTGGTGGCCTATCTGCAGTATGGCCCCTGGAAGGACCCGAAGGCCTACGGCTTCCCCAAGATCGCGGATTTCCCGAAGATCGCCCGCCTGCCCGAGGTGCTGGATATGCACATCGGCTGGATCATCGCCCTGGTGCTGGCGGTGGTGATGTACCTGCTACTCAACCGCTCCAAGTTCGGCTATGAGATCCAGGTCATGGGCCAGAACAAGGTTACCGCCCGCTACGCCGGCATGAATTCCGTGAAGATCACCGTGCTCACCGTCATCATCGGCGGCGGCCTCTGCGGCCTGGCCGGCATGATCCAGGCGGCCGGCATCGAGCGCACCCTGAACGACCAGCTGGCCTCCGGCAGCCTATGCTTCACCGCCATCGTGGTGGCATGGCTCGCCAAGCTCAACCCCATCGCCATCGTGCCCGCAGGCTTTGCATTTGCGGTGCTCCTGCAGGGCGGCTCCTACATCCAGAGCGCGCTGCAGGTTCCCTCCACGGCTGCCGAAATCGTGCAGGGCATCATCCTGCTGTTCGTGCTCGCCAGCGAATTCTTTATCTCTTACAAGTTCCAGCGTACCGGCAAGAAGGCTGAGGAGGTGCAGAAATGAACGAATGGGCACTGTTTTTCCAGCTCGCCATCCAGATCGGCACGCCCTTCCTCTTCGCCACCCTGGGCGGCATCCTGAATGAAAAGGTGGGCCACCTGAACCTCGGCCTCGAGGGCATGATGCTGATGGGCGCTTCCTTCGGCTTCACCGTGGCTTACTACACCGGCAGCCCCCTGCTGGCCATCCTCACCGCAGGCGTGGCCGGCATGATCGGCGCGCTGATTTACGCCGTGGTCACCGTCACCCTCAAGGGCGACCAGACCGTTACCGGCTTTACCATCACCATCTTCGGCACCGGCCTTGCCAACTTCTTCGGCCAGAGCCTCACCGGCCTGATCCTGCCTCCCGAGTTCACCGAGGCAGTGGGCACCGTAGCCATCCCGCTACTCAAGGATATTCCCTTCCTCGGCACCGCGCTCTTCACCCAGAGCCCCTATGTGTACATGGGCATCATCCTGGCAGTTCTCCTGATGGTCTACATGAAAAAGACCCGCTTCGGCCTGGCGATGCGCATGGTGGGCGAAAACCCCGCCGCTGCGGACGCATCCGGCATCCCGGTGGACCTGTACAAATACACCCACATCATGGCGGGCGGCTTCCTCACCGGCCTCGGCGGCGCTTACCTCTCCCTGGTGTATGTATCCCGCTGGATGGAAAATATCACCGCCGGCATGGGCTGGATCGCCGTCGCGCTGATCATCTTCTCCACCTGGAATCCCATGAAGGCCATCCTGGGCGCCTATCTCTTCGGCATCCTCAAGGGCCTGAGCATCAAATTCCAGGGCATCGAATTCAGCGTGCTGGGCCTGGAGCTCTCCATCTCCTCCCAGATCATGGATATGCTGCCCTATGTGATGACCGTTCTGGTGCTGGTGTTCACCACCATCCGCCACAAGCACGGCAGCCAAGCCCCCGCGGCGCTGGGCAAGCCCTATTTCCGGGAAGAGCGGTAATTTGTTTTCCCCTCCGGATTCCTTTCAAGAAGGAATCCGGAGTTTTTTATCGAATATTAGTATTTTCCAGAAAGGAGGTTTTCCCATGCGTGTATTTCTCACCAGCAGCCCCTGCGACGACAATGTGCCGGAAGGCGTGGAGCTGCCCTGTATCTTCTTTGAAAAAAATTCCTTTGTCGCCAACCTCTGGGACCGCGTGCCGCCCCAGGCCCGGCTCACGGTGGTCGCCGCAGACCCGGACGCCTTCGATATGAACGATGAAATGGCCGAAACCTTCGCCGCCTGCTTCGAATACCATGATATGCCCCTCTCCGATGTGCAGCTGCTGGACAGCCGCACAGCAGCTTATGCGGAAGAACTGGTGCGCGGCAGCGATATCCTGCTCCTCGGCGGCGGGCATGTGCCCACTGAAAACGCCTTCTTCGAGCGCATCGGCCTGCGCGAGCTCCTGGAGGACTACGAGGGCGTGGTCATCGGCATCAGCGCCGGCTCCATGAACTGCGCCGAAACCGTATACGCCCAGCCGGAAATGCCCGGCGAATCCATCGACCCGGATTATGAGCGCTTCATCCCCGGCCTGGGCATCGCGGATATCAATGTACTGCCCCACTACCAGAAGGCCAGGCACTACCTGCTGGACGGCAGGCGGCTCTACGAGGACATCACCTTCGAGGACAGCATCGGCCATGAATTCTTCGCCATCCCGGATTCCAGCTATATATTGATCGAGGATGGCTGCGCGGTGCTCTTCGGCGAGGGCTATCGCATCGCTGGCGGCGAAATCGAGCAAATCTGCGAGGATGAGGGCTTCATCGAACTCTGACCGCATCAAAAAAAGAATGTCCGGGCATATGCCCGGACATTCTCTTTATTCGCCCAGCTTCCACTGGTGGCAGTAGGTAATCTTGGCGTTGTAGTATTTTTCCCAGCAATTCGCGCCCCTGTCCTTCAGGATGCGGTCGCCTTCCTCATTCACCCGTATGGCGTGCACGAAAGAACCGTTCCGGGAGGACGAATCCACCACATAATAGTAATCATCATCCCGGCCCACCACCAGGAACACATGGGGATTTCCATCCTTCTTTCGCATGCGCACATAGATGGGCGAATAGCTGCTGTCGGAGGCGTAATTTTCAAACAGCTCGTCCAGCTCCCCGGTCACGCGGGTGATGGCCACGCCGTTCTGCTCGGCAAGGTAGCGGGTTAAATCATCGTAGGGCGCGGCTGGATTGTGGTCCACCTGCTTGGAACCGGAGATGGTGGACATCTCCACCGGCGTGATGCTGATTCCCAGGTAGGAGAGCGCCATGGAATAGTTTGCCCGGGTACACATGCTGTTGCTCAGCTGGTCGCCGCCATACACGAAGTTGTACTTCTTATTTTCCCAGTAATCCCGGGTGAAGCCGGAATCATTGCGGTTCTGGGCCACGCGGCGGATGCGCCCCTGCACGGGATCGCTCGCCTTCCGGGAGGAATCCACGATGGCGGCCGCCTCCTCCATGGAGCCCCGGTAATTCATTCGGGCTTCGATCTTCCATCCGTACCACATCCATTCGGATGCAAAAAACACCTCCCGGATTTCCACCTTCAGGTATTTTCCCGCCTCCAGCTTTTCCTCGGGAATGAAGAGGCTTTCGCCGATCAGCACGCCGCCCATGATGAGCATTCCCTCTTCATCCTCCGCGCCGGTGGGCCGGGCATCCATCAGGTAAACCCGGTATTTCGCAATTCCCTCCGCCGTATGGCTAAGCTCCAGCCCGCCTTCCAACGTATCCAGCGTCAGTATCCCCACCGGAACGCCCTCAAGCGCCGCCGCAGCTTCCCCCACTGCCGCAGCCGGCGTCATTGCCAGCAACAGCAGCGCGATCAGTATCTTCAAATACTTCGTCATCTGTGTTTCCTTTGCATTTTTTAGCTTTCCTGTCCGCCCAGATCATCGCGATGGCGATGCCGAGCACCAGCAGCGCCGCAGCGCCGCCGGAGAGGGCGTTCATCGTGTGCTGGAAGGCCGCATCCTCGCCGAACTGGCGCAGCATGGCCGTCTGCATAAAGTAGAGCGATACGATGGCCGTCGCCAGCGAAAGCGCCTTTGCCGCCGAATACAGCGGATTTTTCAGCCTCCGGAATTTCAGCACATTCCATACCGCCATATACAGCGTAAAAAAGGCGTAGGCCGCAAAGGCATAGATCATCACGCCCGGGTAGCGCGGCCCATTGTCCGTGTAGATCACCAGCGCGCTGATGCCCGAAATCACGATGGTGAGCGCCAGCAGCAGCCAGCCGCAGCGGGCATGGAGCCGCCAGCCATCTTCCGGGCCGCTTCCCCGCTTCATCGCCCGCAGGAGCCAGAGCCGGGCGAGGCTGAGCACCAGGTAATAGGCCGCGATGGTGCCGAACCACCAGGATTCCAGCCATATGCCCGCCGCACCCTTGAACAGCGCGAAGGCCGCGTTCACGCACAGGGAAAACTGCAGCGTGAGCCGGGCGCGCACTTCGATGCTGTTGTACCTCTGGTAAAGGCTGTGGCCACGAATTCCCGCTCGGATGCGGGGAAAAACATCGATCGCCCGCAGCACCGCAGCCGCAAGGCACCAGGCCGAAAGCCCATAGATCGCCGCGCTGCCGGGATGGGTATCCCATCCCTTTAAAAACACCAGCGCCAGCCCGGCGGCGGATACAAAGCTCCCCAGCGCCAGCAGCCACGCAGGCGGATACATCAGCCTCAGCGCGCCGCGGCATATTTTTTTCAGCTTATCCACGGCTGCGTTCCCCCGATGCGGCGCTCACATCGTAATCCTTCTTGTAGCCGTGCGCACCGAATATCTGCCATTTTCCCGTGCCCAGCCGCTGCATGATGGCCTCCCGTTCCCGGGCGCAGAGCTGGGGATCGGTATCCACGGAGGTCATCAGAATCGGAGCGTAGCGGTTGTACTGCCGCTGTTCGCTGGTCATTCCCGGAATATTGATATAAATATCCCCGGTAAACACAATGTGGTGCTCGTAATCGATGAGCACAATTTCGCCCGGCAAATGTCCGCCCTGGCCCTCGTACACCTCAAAATGCAGATCGGCAAAATCGAAGAAGCCGATCTGCTGCAGCGGCTGGCGGCCGGGCGCTTCCATGCCCCATGGCGCCGTCACCCGCTCCGGGTCGACCGTCGGATAGCTGGTCAGCGCCTTGCAGATGCGTATGTAGGGCTTATGCAGGTAATTCTGCTCGCGGAAGCCCGCCTTGCCCTCCGCTTCCAGCCGCAGGCATTCGGCGCTCTTGCGGCTGGCGATCACCTCGTCAAAGAGGTCCAACAGGCCGCAGTGGTCCACATCCGCATGGGTGATCAGGATGCGCTTCTTCCGCGCGTCGAAGTCCGGCAGGATTTTCCGGAAGATGGAAAGCATCTCCTCCCGGTAGCAGGAATAGCCGCTGTCCACGAAGAGCACCTCGTCCCCGCACTTCAAAATCGCGGTGTTGCTGCCGCAGGGCGGCTCGATGAGGGTAAGCTCCGTGCTTTCGCTGATGCTGTGGCGGCTGATGCGCGGGGAAAATGCCTCGCCCTTGCAGGCGGCCAGCAGCTCGGCAAAGCGGCTGATGCTGTCGAAGGTGCGGTAGGGAGAGAGCCCCTGCTCGTCCAGGGTCTGCATGGCGAGGTTTGCATTCACCAGCAGCTCGTTCTCCATGTCCTTGGAAATTCCCAAGCTCTCCACCAGGCCGGATACGAAGGAATTGTAAAAGATGGAATTATCAAACACCTTTTCCGAGTGGTTGTAATCGATCACCCGTATCTGGCATATCTTCTCCGCCTCCTTCAAAAAGGCTTTCACATCCTCGGGATTTTCTACAAAGAGGCCCATCTTGAAGAGCTGTTGGGGAGAATTGTTCTGCTGCGCGCTCATGTAGGAAATATTGAAATGGAAGCTCTCGATCAATTCCAGCACGCTGATGGCGCTGCCCGGGCTGTCCGGAATGCGGAATTCAATCAGGATGATGTTCGCCCCTGTGGTCACCTTCTGCAAATAGCCGATGCGCTCCAGCTCGATATCCGCCTGCCGGAGCTGCTCCGGCGTGCCCTCCGCATCGATGAACAGGGTGTGGATATCCACGGCCTTGTTGTAGCTCACGCGGCAGATATTCACGCCCAGCCGGGCAAAGCAGCGGCTGGCCTGCAGGAATGCGCCGATGTGGTTGGGCATGGTGGTTACATAGGTCTTTTTCATCTGTGCCTCCCGGAAAAAGCAAGAAATGCAAAGATATTCATTTCATATTATAGCATGTATCGGCGGCATCTTCAATCCCGCAGTATTATACATTCAATAAATTGGACAAATTCAATGATGCTCGTTGACACCATTCGGTAATTATGTTATAATTTCGATATTCTAAAGTGATTTTATGAATCATCCATTGGCAATACCAATCCATACGATTCAGGAGGCGTTTTAAACATGAAAAACCCCGTAGCAGTAAGCACCAATTCCTTCCACGGCTTCGGCATCATGGAAACCCTGGAAACCATCGCGGCAGCCGGCTTCAAGTATGTTGAAATCTGCGCCGTGCGCAACTGGACCGAGCATGTTATGCCCGATATGGATCCCGAAAAGCTGGCCGCTGTGAAGCAGAAGATGGCGGACCTGGGCCTGAAGTGCATCGCCATGAGCGGCCACTGCGACCTGAGCGACGCCGCCCGCCTGGAAGACTTCCGCGCCAACATGAAGCTGGCGGCAGACCTGGGCTGCGAGTGGATCATCTCCTCCACCGGCGAGGCCCACTTCGGCTCCGAGGATGAAACCGATATCGAAGCCCTGCTGATCGAAAATATCAAAACCCTCGTTCCGGACCTTCAGAAGCTGAACCTCAAGCTGGGCATCGAGGTTCACGGCCCGAACTACGGCACCGGCGAAGCCTGCAAGCGCCTGGTTGAAGGCGTTGGCGCCTTCCCCACCGTCGGCGTAAACTTCGATACCGCAAATGTTGTATACTGGGGCAAGAGCAACCCCGATACCGACCTGCCCAAGTGCGCAGACGCCATGAACTACTGCCACCTGAAGGACAAGATCGGCCAGGGCGATGCAGCCGGCGAATGGAACTTCCCGGCAATCGGCGCAGGCGAGCTGGACCTGCTGGGCATGATCAAGTACATGAACGAGCAGGGCTACTACGGCCCCCTCTCCATCGAGCTGGAATACACCGAGGGCTTCACCATGCGCGATAAGGTAGAAGGCGACCTGGCATTCGCCGCCAAGACCCTCAAGGAATCCTACGATTACCTGGCAGCCAACGGCATCCTGTAATTCCCTCACTATGATGTCTGGCGGATGAATCCGCTTGCATAAATTTAAAAGGAGGCACCCCCATGAAGAAACTGCTTGTTACCCTTCTCGCACTCGTTATGGTTCTTTGCTCCTTCACCGCAGTTGCCACTGCTGAAGAGACCATGACCTTCGGCTACATCGCCTATCAGATGGCCGACATCTGGAACGAGTATTCCGCAAAGTCCTTTGAGTATGCTGCTGCACAGAACGGCGTTGAGGTTATGGTTCTCGACTCCGGCAACGACATCGCCCAGTCCATCGCAGCCATGGAAACCCTGATCCAGGCCGAGGTAGACGGCATCTCCGTATTCCCCATCTCCCCCGAGCAGGCCGCTCAGCTGATCACCATGGCCAACGAAGCAGGCATCCCGATCACCATCGAAAACATCGATGTTGCCTCCGTTGCTGATGAAGATGAATATGTGGCTGCTGTTGGCTGCGTATACGGCGATATCGGCTATGCCGCAATCGAATGGCTGTCCCAGAATGTTGAGGACGCCAAGGTCTTCTACTGCGCAGGCGCTGTTGGCGGCGGCGTGTTCGAAGCCTACAAGGTTGGCGTTGACCAGGCTCTGGCAGATTATGCAGATTCCATCGAAATGGTCGGCATGCTGAACTCCGATGCATGGTCCACCGAAGATGGCCTGAACCTCACCACCAACTTCATCAACTCCGGCGTGGAATTCAACTGCATCTTCGCCAACAACGACCAGATCGCGCAGGGCTGCTATCAGGCATGCGAAGAAGCCGGCCTGGATATCCCGATCGTTTCCACCGGCGGTTCCCCGGATGCTTATGTATTCCTCGAGGATGGCGTTGAGGCCGCAAACATGACCGCTCCCGTATCCATCCAGGGCATCCAGACCTTCAAGAACCTGTATGACTATGTAGTAGACGGCACCGTTCCGGATCCCAAGTTCCAGAGCCTGCCGGTTATCCCCGTTGCCGGCGATGACCTGGGCGCATGGATTGACTGGGCAGACTACGAGGCTGCTTACAACTACGTTTACGGCGCATAATTCCATAATCCATTTGAACCACCGGCCTTTTGGCCGGTGGTTTTTTTATATGCCTTCATCTCAACAAAAAATATCCCCATATATTGGAAGACTTACGGAAATTCAATTGACAGAATTTGTACAATGTGATATGATTTTTTATGTGTAACATATACTAGAATTGGGTGGATTGCCAGCTCCTGCGGCGCCGCAGGCGGCAATTGTTGCCCGGAAAAAGCGCTAATGAATAGGGTGATTGAATGTCAAATACCAAGCAAAATGCGCCCATTCTTGAAATGTGCGGCATTGTGAAGGAGTTCCCCGGCGTTCGCGCGCTGTCGGACCTCACCTTCGATGTTTACGAAGGCGAATGCCATTGCCTCGTGGGCGAAAACGGCGCTGGCAAGTCCACGCTGATGAAGATCCTGTCCGGCGCATACACGCCCACGGCAGGCGTGATCCGCTACGGCGGCCACGAATACAAGAGCCTCACGCCGACGCTCTCCCGCAGCATCGGCATTGAAATCGTGTACCAGGAAAACGACCTGGTGCCCACGATGAACGCCGTCGAAAACATCTTCGTCGGCAAGGAAATCACGAAATTCGGCGGAATTGTGGACTTCAAGGCCATGCACCAGCGCGTGCTGGAGCAGATGGAAAAGTACGGCATCCGCATCGATCCCCTGCAGACCATCGAGAGAATGTCGGTCTCCGACCAGCAGTTCGTCAAGATCCTCAAGGCCCTGATGAACGAAAGCAAAATCCTCATCATGGATGAACCCACCTCCATGTTCAACGTGGAGGACGCCGGCAAGGTGCTCGAGCTGGTGCGCAACATCACCGCCCGCGGCATCAGCATCATCTATATCTCCCACTTCCTGAAGGAAGTTGTGCAGATCGCCGACCGCATCACCGTAATCCGCGATGGCAGCGTGATCCGCACTTACGATAATTCCGGCCATGATGTGGCCCTGGACGCCATCACCAGCGATATGGTCGGCCGCCCGGTGGATGTGTTCTACCAGAAGGATACCTGCGAAATCGGCGATGTGATGTTCGAGGTGAAGGACCTGAAACTCACCAAGGATTCCCCTTCCGTCAGCTTCTCGGTGCGCAAGGGCGAAATCGTGGGCCTTTCCGGCATGGTGGGTTCGGGCAGAACCGAAATCGTGCGCGCCATCTCCGGCGCAGACCCCCGGTACAGCGGCGATATTTTCATCAACGGCCAGAAGCTCACCATCCGCAATCCCCGGGATGGCATCAACGCCGGCATCGCCCACATCACCGAGGACAGGCAGCGGCTTGGCCTGAACCTCGGCGCGAGCGTGCTGGAAAACACCCTGATCGTGGATTTGCAGCTGGGCGGCAAGATCAAGCCGGGCTTCACCTATAATTTCAACGATTATTCCGGGGAAGCGCAGGAAATCGTGAAGAAGCTGAAGGTGAAAACGCTCTCGCTCCAGCAGGAAGTAGTAAACCTCTCCGGCGGCAATCAGCAGAAGGTTGTGCTGGGCAAGTGGCTCTTCGCCGACCAGAAGGTTTATATCTTCGATGAACCCACCCGCGGCATCGATGTAAATGCCAAGGCGGAATTCTACAAGCAGATGACCGCGCTCACCAAGGCGGGCAACTGCATCATCATGGTTTCCTCCGATATGCCGGAAATGATCTCCATGAGCGACCGCGTGCTGGTTGTGCGCCAGGGCGCCATCACCAGCGAGCTCACCGGCGAGGATATCAACGAACAGACCATCATCAAAGAAGCGCTGTGCGTAGGCTGATGCAGCGGAGAGAGGAAAGGGTCGAAAACGCATGAAGAAGAATTTGAATGTTTTGCGCAACATACTGCTGCTCGCCGGCATCGTGCTGTTCATCTTCGCCACCATCGGCGAATCCGTGGATCGCGCCAGCTGGACCGCCATCAGCGGCTATGTGGATGAAATTGCTGAGGAACAGGGCTTTGAATCCTACGACGCCATCGAGGATGAAGCCGCGAAGGCCGCCGTTGAGGACCAGGCCCGCGTGCTCGCCGCCCAGGAGACGGCGGCCATCGCCCGTGGCTACAAGAAGTTTTCCAAGGTAAAGGACGAGGCTGAGATCGAAGCCATCAAGGCAGAGGCCATCGAAATCGCCGCTGCTGAGAAGGAAAAAGGCGGATTCGGCGTGCTGCTCGCCTCCATCTGGGTACCCCTGTTGGTGATCGCCGCCTTCGCCCTCATCGCCGGTGTTTGCATGATCCTGGCCGCCCGCGCGGCCCAGCGCAGCGCCAGCGGCGTGCCCAAGGCGCCCTTCAAGCCCGCAAACCTTTTGAAGGACCAGCGCATGCTGCTGGTCATCGTAATCGTGCTGCTGGTCATCGTGGTCGGCTGCATCAACCCGAAGTTCGTCAAGCTCACGAACGTCATCGCCATCTTCCAGCAGATTTCCGTTCTGGGTGTGCTCACCATGGTGCAGGCCATGCTGCTGATCTCCGGCGGCATCGACCTCTCCATCGGCAATATGATGTCCCTGGTGGGCATCGTGGTCGCCACCCTGCTGATGGGCGGCCAGAGCCTGTTTGTGGCGGTGCTCGCCGGCATGGCGGTATCCACCCTCTGCGGCCTGTTCAACGGCATCATCATCTCCAAGTCCCGCTGCATCCCGCTGATCCTTACCCTGGGCACCGGCCAGATCTTCTACGGCATCGCCCTGCTGATCTGCGGCGGCTCCTTCCTGCAGTTCAAGGAAAAGCTGGAGTTCATGCGCAAGATCACGCTGTATAACTTCGTGCCCCTCATGGTTGTGTTCATGCTGGCCATCGTTATCCTGATGCACCTGCTGCTCACCAAGACCAAGTTCGGCCGCAGGATCGTGGCCATCGGCGGCAACGAAAAGAACGCCTACCTGTCCGGCATCAACGTGGATGCCTACAAGATCGCCACCTACGCCATCGGCGGCCTGATCGTAAGCGTTGCAGCCCTCATCCTCGGCGCGCGCCTGAATTCCATCACCGCCACTGCGGGCGATGGCTACGAGACCGACGCCCTGGTTGCTGCCATCATCGGCGGCGTTACCTTCGAAGGCGGCCGCGGCACCGTGCTCGGCGCATTCCTGGGCTGCCTGCTCACCGGCATCATCTCCAACGCCCTGGATATCCTCGGCGTGGACGCCTATGTAAAGGTCGTTATCTCCGGCGCGATCATCGTCGGCGCTGTGGTGCTCTCCAACATCTCCAACCTGCGCAAGAAGAACTAAAGGAGGTTTTCCCGCATGAAAAAGGGACTGAGCTTTTACACCTTTGACCAGAATGTGAACCTCCGCGAAGCCTTTGAGCAGGCCAAAAAGGCCGGCTATGACGGCGTGGAACCCTGCATCAGCGAAACCGGCGAGCTCAACATGAAAACCAGCGATAAGGAGCTGCTGGCCATCCGCTCCATGGCGGAGGATATGGGCCTGGAATTCTGCTCCGTAGGTGCATGGGGACTCTGGGAGCACAACCTCGCCGGCGAGGATGAATACCACGGCAACTACGCCTGCGATATCATCAAGAAGCAGATCGAATGCTGCCAGGCTTTCGGCGCCGACGCCGCGCTGGTGGTTCCCGGCTGGGTGGGCACCAACTTCGCCGAGGGCATCGTGCGCTACGACAAGGCCTACGAAAATTCTCAGAAGCGCCTCGCCTCCCTGGCTCCCGTGGCCGAGGCCGCGAAGGTGAACCTGGGCGTCGAAAATGTATGGAACAAGTTCCTGCTCTCCCCCCTGGAGATGGCCCGCTTCCTGGATGAAATCGGCAGCGAATATATCGGCGCATACTTCGATGTGGGCAATATCATCTACATCGGCTATCCGGACCAGTGGATCGAAATCCTCGGCAAGCGCATCAAGCGCCTGCACTTCTGCGATTGCCGCGCTGAGTGCGCTGGCCTGAGCATGTTCGTGGATCTCTTCGCCGGCGATGTGGATTTCGAAGCCGTGATGAAGGCCGCGAAGAAGATCGGCTATGATGAATGGGCCACGGTGGAATTCCTGCCGAACTACCGCCGCTTCCCCTATCAGTCCATCATCAATGCCAAGCAGTCGCTGGACCAGATCCTGAAAATCGAAGTTTGATCAACACTAGAGAGGCCGCATCCCGGCCTCTTTCTTTTGCTCCCGGCTGCCTCTTCCCTCGATTTAACACCCGTTTGGATTGACAAACTCCGGCAGAAAATGATATAGTTGAATTAGCCTTTATGAGGGAGTAGTCGACAGGGCCTTGTTCCTGTGACAAGTCAACATTCATGGCCTTTTGGCCTGGCTTGGATTAAATGACCAGACTCATGGGTAGGATATTCCTATCCCTGCGTCTGGTTTTTTTAATCCTGAAACAAAGAAAGGAAGGGTTACATGAAGTTCTACTGCGAAGACATCGAACAAGTATTGAACCAAACCAACAGCGCCCGCGAAGGCCTGTCCTCCGCCGAGGCTGAAAAGCGCCTCGCAGCAAACGGCAAAAACAAGCTCGCGGAAGCCAAGAAGGATTCCATCATCGTGCAGTTTTTGAAGCAGATGGCCGATCCTATGATCATCATCCTGCTGGTTGCCGCCGCCATCAGCGGCGTGCTGGCCGTTGTCGAGGGCGAGAGCTTTGCCGATGTCATCATCATCCTGGCCGTCGTCATCATCAATGCGGTGCTGGGCGTCTACCAGGAAAACAAAGCTGAAAAGGCCATCGAGGCCCTGCAGGAAATGTCCGCCGCAACCAGCAAGGTGCTGCGCGATGGCAAGATTGTGTCCATCCGCAGCGAGGACCTGGTGGTTGGCGATGTGGTGCTCCTCGAGGCCGGCGACGCCGTGCCTGCAGATGGCCGCCTGATCGAAAACGCCTCCCTCAAGATTGAGGAAGCCGCCCTCACCGGCGAATCCGTGCCGGTAACCAAGTTCATCGATATCATCAACCTCAGCGATAATGCCAAGGATGTGCCCCTGGGCGACCGCAAAAATATGGTCTACATGGGCTCCACCGTGGTTTATGGCCGCGGCGCCGCCGTGATCACCGCCACCGGCATGGATACCGAAATGGGCAAGATCGCCGATGCGCTGGCCAAGGCCGAGGAGGGCCAGACGCCCCTGCAGCTCAAGCTGAGCCAGCTGTCCAAAATCCTCACCTGGCTGGTGCTGGGCATCTGCGTGATCATCTTCGCCGTGCAGATCTTCCGCGCGGGCGGCTTCGGCTTCGAAGTGATCCTGAACAGCTTCATGGTCGCCGTCTCCCTGGCGGTTGCCGCCATCCCGGAGGGCCTTGCCGCGGTGGTCACCGTGGTGCTCTCCATCGGCGTTACCAACATGTCCAAGCGCAACGCCATCATCCGCAAGCTCACCGCTGTGGAAACCCTGGGCTGCGCCCAGATCATCTGCTCGGATAAGACCGGCACCCTCACCCAGAACAAGATGACCGTCGTTGATTCCTTCGGCGAAAACGAGCAGCACCTTGCCACCGCCATGGCCCTCTGCTGCGACGCCGAAATCGACGCCGACGGCGCCGTGACCGGCGAGCCCACCGAGGCCGCCCTGGTTGTATGGGCCGACAAGCTGAACCTCAACAAGAATGATCTCAAGGCCGCCAACCCCCGCTCCGGCGAGGCTCCCTTCGATTCCGGCCGCAAGATGATGTCCACCGTGCACCGCGTGGGCGGCCAGTTCATCCAGTACACCAAGGGCGCTCCGGACGTGATCCTCGGCAAGTGCACCCATTACCTCAAGGACGGCGCTCCCGTGCCCATGACCGATGCCTACAAGGCTGAAATCCTCGCCGCCAACAAGGCCATGGCAGACCGCGCCCTGCGCGTGCTGGCCTGCGCCCAGCGCGTCTACACCGCCGAGCCCGCCGCCTACGAGCCCGAAGCCCTGGAGA
The DNA here is from genome assembly GCA_017481065.1 of Clostridia bacterium. The sequence continues at coordinate 20,589 of JAFUPT010000162.1, forward strand.
CTGAGCTCTGCTTCGTGGGCCTCACCGGCATGATCGACCCCGTGCGCCCCGAAGTGAAGGATGCAATCACCGAATGCCGCGGCGCAGGCGTGCGCGCCATCATGATCACCGGCGACCATGTGGATACCGCCATCGCCATCGCCAAGGAGCTGGGCATCCTGGAGGAGGGCAAGAAGGCCATCACCGGCATGCAGCTCAACGAAATGAGCGATGAAGAATTCGCCAAGGAATTTAAGAATATCGCCGTATACGCCCGCGTGCAGCCCGAGCACAAGACCCGCATCGTAAACGCTTGGCGCGGCGCAGGCTATGTTACCGCCATGACCGGCGACGGCGTAAACGACGCCCCCTCCATCA
>JAFUPT010000163.1 GCA_017481065.1 Clostridia bacterium
AAATAATCGCCCAGGGACCAGTTGCCCAGCATTTCAAAGAAGGTCAAGTGGGAAGGATCGCCCACATCGTCAATATCGCCGGTGCGGATGCACTTCTGCACATCCGTCAGGCGGGTGCCGGCAGGATGCTTCTGGCCCAGCAGATAGGGCCCCAGGGGCTGCATGCCCGCGGTGGTAAAGAGTACGGTGGGGTCATTCTCCGGGATGACGGAGGCGGACTGAATCCGGTGATGGCCCTTGGATTCCATGAAAGACTGGAACTTTTCGCGCAGCTGCGCGGCGGTGATCTGCTGCATATCAGGTATCTCCCTTCATATCGCAAACAATCAAAATTGCTGGAATTCGCAACGTTTATTATAACATCCCATGCGCGTAAATGCAAGGGAAACAAAGGCTTCGCCGCCTATTTCCTGTCAGCAGGCCTCAATGCGCCTCCATGCTGAAGAGGCCGTACAGCACGCTGTTATCCGGGTGATCCCCCGGTGTGCCGATATTGCGCGCATAAAAATAGTCATGCCCATCCATGCGGAAGACAGCGCAGCTATCCGTTGCCAGCTCCATCACCCGCATGCTGCCATCATCATATTCCAGTGACAGCGTCGCGCCGAAGGGGCAGCCTGCCATTTTGTAACCCCAGTATTCCGTGCTGTTCAGCATGTCCTGCAGGGATTGCAGCTCCTGCGCCCCCAGCAGCTGCACCACATCGCTGCCCTTTATCAGTGTGGCGCGGACAAGGCGGCCCTTCATCTCCTCCGGCACGGGCAGGATGGAATTGGCTCCCTGATTTTCCTCCATGCTCAGGCTTTGCAGAGGGATATACCCCGTCACGCCGCAATACTGCACATGGGCCCGCTGCTCCGTCAGGCCCAAAACGGTCACCTCCGTGCCATTGTCCAGCGTAACCATGAGGGTCACGTCCGCACTGTCCGGCTTTTCCAGCAGCCCCTGGCAGTCGGCGAAGGGATTGCTCACCGTGGCCGTGGGCAGCACGGGCTCCACCACCACGGTCATCTGCGCCGGATCGGCGAGGTATTCAGTCATCATGTACCCCTCGGTGGAGCCCACCAGCACCCGGGCCCAGCCGTCCCCCGTCCTGCCCAGCACCTGTACCATCACGCCGTTGAAGTACTTGCCCAGGGACGCTGCCTCGCGGGAGGGCTCGCTGCGCAGGTTGAGACGATCCGCCGGGTCGGGGTTGTTCACCACGGCCCACTTCCCGGTGGAGAGCGAGCCGGACGCAGGTGTTCCCGCCAGTGCAGAGGAGAAGAGCATAAGCAGGGCCAGCAGAATCAGAATAAAGCGTTTCATCAGCGCATCCTCCGTTTTTCGATCATACTACCATGAAAACGATGGAAGGGCATCCTTTTCTTCCCTGACAGACAGAAATCCCGCCCGGTTCACGACGCCGGACGGGATTTCTGCTGCTTTCAGGATGACCGTACACCAGGAATTGGGAAGAAATCGAAGCAATCTTCGACAGGAACCCGAATCAGGAATTTTTCAGCGCCGCACCCAGGCTCTCGCACTCCGCCAACGCATCGCTGTCAGGGCTCTCCTGGCAGATCACGCTGTCGCTCACCAGCTGCGCGCCCGCAGTTAGGCAATCCTCCTCCCAGGTGCGCATCCACTCGCCGTCGCCCCATCCGTAGGAGCCGAACAGGGCGATCTTCTTGCCGCCCAGGGCAGGCTTGACGGACGCAAACATGGGTTCAAACTCGCTTTCCTCCAGCTGCTCGGCGCCCATGGAGGGGCAGCCGAAGGCCACCGCATCATAGTTCGCCATCAGATCGGCGGAGAACTCCGCAGCGGTGAAAATATCCGCCTGCGCGGCGGCAGCCACAGCCTCGGCCATCGCCTGGGTGTTGCCCGTGCCGCTCCAGTAGACCACAGCAGTCTTGCTCATGAAAAGATTCCTCCTTAGAAGTTAGATTATTCTAACCGTTTGGTGTAAACGAAGGTTAGACCAGCAGTTAAACTAATCTAACCATTCATATCTTATCATGATTCCAGTTTTCTGTCAATAGGTAATTCCGACTTTTTTCATCGGAATTTTACAGATCCACACACGCCACCAAATCCGCATCGCCATCCACCTGGCGGCCATTGAAAGCCACCTCTGCGCCTACCAGCTCGATCTCGCCGGACTGGTTGTCGAAGGGATCCACACGGAAATGCTCCACCGGCGGGGTGATGGACTCCTGATAGCGGCAGTTGGCCACCAGGCGCATGGGATCCAGGTTGCCGAAATAGAACGCATGGCGCTCGCTGCTGCCGTTGCGGTAGGCTCCGCCGCCGAAGGAGGGATCGCAGAACAGCCATCCCCAGCCGTCGAGGTAGAACTGCGCCCAGTCATGGCTGCCCACATAATCATCATCAATGGACATGCCGCTCTGCCAGCGCGCGGGAATTCCGCCGATGCGGCAAAGGTTGATGAACAGCAGCGCCTGCAAGCCGCAGTCGCCCTTGAGGTTCACGGCGCAGTATTCGCCATGGTGGTCAATCTGGAAATAGTCGCGCATGAAGGAATACTTCACCTTCGTGGTCACGAACTCATAGTACCTCCAGGCCTTCTCCGCCGGAGTCTTTGCGCTCGCGGACAGCTCCGCTTCCAGGACCCTGAGGTAGGGCGTGAAGCGGATAAACGCGCCCTCCTCCTTGAGATCCGCATCGGACACGGGCGCGGCGGCAGGATACAGCGGCGCTTCCGGCGCGGGGGCATGCAGCGGATCCGCATAGCGAATGCAGGACACATAGCTGTACTTGATGCGGAACTTGTCCCATTCCTTCATCTCCCGCTGCCAATAGGCTGTGCGCACAGGGGAATTCTCCGCCGCGACCACATCGGGATCGCCCTCGAGAATCTGAATCTCGCTCTGCTGCGCCGAGGGCGCGGGGATGGGCAGCCAGGCGCGGTAGGTGCCGGGCACAAAATCCTCCTTGTCCACATAGACGGAGGTCGCCAGGGTGATCCGGCGGCGCAGAACACCCTTTTCCTTGATGGTCTTGATCATGGGATCCAGCCAGGGGGACTTGCCGTCCACCGCCTTGCCCTGACGGCGCATCATATCGGGGAATTTCGCCAGCGTGCGGTGGAAGCGCACGAAATAATGCTTCTCGCCGCCGATATAGATGAAGTCGATCCTGCCCGCTAATTCCAGCGCATCAAACTCCTCGGCAGTGAAATCCGGCACCAGCTCCTGCATCTTGCCGATAGCCTGCTCCCGCTTCCAGGGGTACTGGGTGGGCAGGCGGCGGATGCGCTCCTTCTCCACCGTCAGGCGGCGGCGCAGGAATTCCGGCAGCTCCTCCTTCAGGCGCAGGTCGATGGCCTTCACGGCTCCGTCCAGATCGCCCGCCCACTTGCGCTTGAGGATATCCTCCGGCAACGGCGCGGACATGGTGTCGATGTATCTCTGCTTGCTCATCCTTGCTTCCTCCACGTTCGTGATGGCCCTATTGTAGCACAAACCCCAGCCCAAGGGAATGATCCGAACAGCAAAAGTACCATTTCTGTTCAAAAACGAACATATTTCTCCTTTCCTGCAAAAATATATGGAAAATTTGCGAAAAATATGGTACAATAGCGTCACTTTCCGGGAATTTTCTCGGATTTTTCAAACTTTTCCTGACACAGGGAGGCAAACGATGAGCAAGAACACCACGCTCAGCAAGCTGGATCGGCACTTCGGCGTGACCGCCGCCGGTTCCACCATGCGCACGGAAATCATTGCGGGCTTTACCACCTTCTTCGCCATGGTGTACATCCTGATGGTCAACGCCGGTATGTTCACCGCCGTCGGCGTGAGTTATGGCGCGATTTACATCTCCACCGCTATCTCTGCCATTGTCGGCACCATGATCATTGGTCTGCTGGCGAATCTCCCCCTGGCGCAGGCCCCCGGCATGGGACTGAACGCCTTCTTCATCTACACCTGCTGTCTTGGCTTTGGCATGTCCTACGCCAATGCGCTGGTGCTGGTGCTCTTTGACGGTGTGCTGTTCATCATCCTGACGGCCACCGGCCTTCGCAAGATGATCTTCCAGGCGATTCCCGAGACTGTCCGCGCGGTCATTCCCGCCGGTATCGGCCTGTTCATCGTCTTCCTGGGCCTGCAGAACGCAGGCATCGTCGCCAAGGACGCCTCTACCGGCGTGACCCTGGGTTCCTTCAATCTCCTCAAGGAAGGCTCCTGGCCGTCCATCATGCCCATGGTGGTCACCGTGATCGGCCTTCTGGCCATCGCCATCATGGCCAAGAAGAACCTGAAGGGCTCGGTGCTGCTGGGTATCCTGGGGTCTGCGCTGCTCTACTATGGGCTGGGCTTTATCACCGTGCCCGGCTTCCATCCCATCATCACCCTTGACAGCCCCTTCACCGCCTTCCAGCAATTCTTCTCCGAGGCCTTTTTCAAGGTCTTCCTCGAAGGCTTTGACTTTTCCGCCTACATCGCCGCCAACGGCACGACCAACACCATCGTGATTATCGCCACCACCGCCCTGGCCTTCTGCATGGTGGATATGTTTGACACCATCGGTACCCTCTACGGCGCCGCAGCCCGGGGCAATATGCTCACCGAGGATGGCGAAGTGCCCAACATGGACAAGGCCATGCTGGCTGACGCCATCGCCACCACCACCGGCGCGATTTGCGGCACCTCTACCGTGACCACCGTGGTCGAGTCCGCTTCCGGCGTGGCCGAGGGCGGCAAAACCGGCATGACCTCTTTGGTGACTGCTGTGCTCTTCTTTGCCGCCATGTTCCTCAGCCCCATCGCTCAGTTAGTGCCTACCTGCGCCACTGCTGCGGCGCTGGTGTATGTGGGCGTGCTGATGATGTCCTGCGTCAGGGAGGTGGACTGGGATGATATTTCCCATGCTGTGCCTTCCTTCCTGACCATGGCGATGATGCCCTTCACCTACAATATCTCCTACGGCATTGCCTTCGGCCTGATTTCCCATGTGGCGATTTCTATTTTCACCGGCAAGGCCAAGGAAATCAAGGCTGGCACCTGGGTGATCATGGCGCTGTTCCTGGCGATGATCTTCCTGACCCACTGATTTTTTCGCAGCAGAAAAGGAGCCCGTCCCGTTTTTCCCGGGGCAGGCTCCTCTTTACATGCTCTGAAAGATGCGGATCGTGCGGGGATGATCCTCGTTCCAGATATCCACCGCTGCGTCGCGATAGCGGTTGTCCCAAAAACCATCATGCTTGCCGGGTTTTTCGCCCTCCTGCCAGTCATACATCACCCGCAGACGGAAGCTGTTATCCCGCAAATGCGCCGGTTCCAGCAGCTGTAAGTCGGCCCTGCCGTACCACATTTCCGCCGGAACAGCCCTGTCGCTGGCATGGAGGAGGTAGGGCGCCATGCACCTGCGGCAGCGGGCGATGATGCAGAAATCCCCCGCCTTTTCCCGCCGCACCGACTCTCCGAAGAGCCGCCGAGCATGCCGCCCATTGTGCCAGAGTTCGAAGCGGGTGCAGTTGCACTTGCAGCGCAGGCTGCCCCGGAGAAAGTCGCTTTCGCCTTTGTATTCCGTCACGTCCACCAGAAAACCATCCACGGCCAGCCTCATGATATGCACCTCTTTCGTATTGTTTTCTGATCATACAACGCAGGAGGGGCGGCGAATTTTTCCCTGACAATTGTAAATTTTGTGGTCGACAATGGTGACAAGGCGCTTTTCGCCCTCTGCGCGGATGCGGACCCTCCCTCCGACGGGGAAGGTCATCATGGGGAACACATGCCCAAAAGCCTCATGCAGGTCATTCACCCGCGCCTGCACGCTGGAGGAGTCAAAATCGTCCCTTTCGCGGCTGTGCGCGCCGAAGGTGACGTGGTAACCCTGGTTCTGGAGGAATGCAAGGGCCTCGTGATAGATGTCCTCACGAACGATGGACAAACTTTGTGATGGGGCGATGATGCGGATTTCGTCGCCCGGACACAGTCGGGGTGCAATCATGCGGTAACCTCCTTTTTGGCGTTCACAGTCATAAGTCACTCCTCCGTGAGGAAGTTTTCCGCCAGATATTGGGCCACACCATCGTTATCATTCGTGTCCGCAAATGCCTTTGCCACTCTCTTCACCTCAGGAATGGCGTTCGCCATTGCCACGCCGCTGCCGCACATTTGCAGCATGCCGATGTCGC
>JAFUPT010000164.1 GCA_017481065.1 Clostridia bacterium
ATGCACAGGGGGCTTTGCCAGAGGACGCTTTCCTCTGGACTCCTGCTCAAGGCTCTGCCTTGAGAATCCGGCAGGGGAAATGATTTCCCCTGCTCCCCTCTCCATTGCGCACTGCGTGCGCTGAAAAAAACGATTGAGGGAACCAAGCCTCCCTTGTGTAAAGGGAGGTGGCCCGCGAAGCGGGTCGGAGGGATTGTCAAAACCCTGCATTCCTCCGCAAACGACACTCCGCGTCGTCTAAATTATTTATTGAGCTGAGAAGCAGCGAGATTGCAGGGGTTTCCAAAGGGAATCATTCCCTTTGGTGGGGTCTGGGGCAAAGCCCCAGCAGCAGTCTGAGGGCAGAGCCCCAGCGTAACCCCTAAGCGCCTCCCCAGCGTCTCACCCGTTCTTGATCAAGCCCGCGATCTCCTCCACGCGCTTCTTGAAGGAGAAATTGGTCTTCATTTCCTCGGCGATCTTTTCGCAGCCGTGCATCACGGTGGTATGGTCGCGGCCGCCGAAGGCATTGCCGATGCTGGTGGTGGAAAGCTGGGTCATATCCCGGCAGAGGTACATGGCAATCTGGCGGGGCAGGGCGATGTTGCGGCTGCGGTTTTTGGAAAGCACGGCCTCCTGGGTCACGCCGTATTGATCGCAGACAACGGAAATGATCAGCTCTGGAGTGATTACCCGGCTCTCCTGGCTCTTCATCAGCTGCGCAAGGGAGGTGCGCGCGCATTCCAGGGTGATGGGCGTGCCCATCAGCTGGCACTGGGCGTTCAGGCGGGTGAGCGTGCCCTCCAGCTCGCGGATGTTGGATTCCACGCAGGTGGCGATGTAATCGAGCACATCATAGGAAACATTGATGTTTTCCTCATCGGCCTTTTTGCGCAGGATGGCCACGCGAGTTTCATAGTCCGGCTTCTGGATATCCACGATCAGGCCCCACTCAAAGCGGCTGCGAAGGCGCTCCTCGAGGGTGGGAATATCCTTGGGAGGGCGATCGGAGGATATGATGATCTGCTTTCCCTTGGAGTGCAGATCGTTGAAGGTATGGAAGAATTCCTCCTGGGTGGATTTGGTCTTCGAAAGGAATTGTATGTCGTCCACCATCAATACATCCACATTGCGCATGCGGTTCCTGAGCTCCGCAGTGCCCTTTTTGCGCACGATGGCGTCGATCAGCTCGTTGGTGAAGCTCTCGGAAGTGGTGAGCAGCACGTTCTTCGTAGGGTCGGCGCCGAGTATGTAATTGCCGATGGCATTCATCAGGTGGGTTTTGCCCAGGCCAACGCTGCCATAAATGAAGAGCGGGTTATATGCCGAGCTGGGGTTTTCCGCCACAGCCAGGCTCGCCGCGCAGGCAAAGCTGTTGCTGGGGCCTACTACGAAGTTTTCGAAGCTGTAATTGGGGTTTAAGTTGGTCTTTGGCTGGTTGGAAACCGCCTTGGCCAGCTCATCCTCGGTGTAGAATTCCAATTCGTAGCTCTGGCCGAAGCTAAGGCGCAGGGCGTTGTAGAGATCGGTGTAGTAGCGCTGCTTCACATGGTTCAGCTGCAGGGTGTTGCTGGCGATGATGCAGATCGTGTCCGCGCTCACGGAAAACAGCCGCAGCGGCTTGATCCATGTGGTAAAGGATACCGGTATCGGTATGCTGTCCTCCACCAGCTTGATCGCGCGATCCCATTTCTCCTTCTGTTCAGGGGTGTAATTCATGATTCCTCCGTTTTTCTCATTACAAAACCGTATTTTATCCACATTTATATCACAAACTGTGGATAAATGACGTAATTCTGTGGATAACATGACTCTATTGTAGCAGACATGCCACATATTTGCAATAGGGGAAAGCATTGTTTTAAGTGAAAAGTGGATTGCTGTCAAAATCTGGACATGTTGATAACTTGTGGATATAGGGTGGATATACCCGGGAAAAGCTGTGCCTTGCATAAATCTGGCGCTTGTGCTATCATACAATCGGAAGGAAATGCTTATGAAAAACAAATGGAAAAGCGCCGCCCTGCCGGGAATTTTTGCCCTGTGGTGCGCGGCGAGAAGTATATGGTATTTTTTCGGCATGCATTACCGGGGCGCGTATGAAGCCATCTATGCCGGCTTTCCCGGCATGAAAATCGCGGATATCGCCTTTTCGGTTCTGCTGCTCATTGCTGCGGCATACTGGATAATTGCCGCCGTGAAAAAGCGGGGAATCGCCGCTGCTCCCATCATTATGCTGGCTGCGGAGCTGGCTTATGGCTTCTCCCGCTTCATCATCACCGGCTTTACTCCTTTGAATTTGCAATCGGGGCTCAGGATCGCGGCATATATATTTATATTCATATATTATAGGAAGGAAAGCGGAGGTGAAAGCCATGCGCGAGGACAAGACCCTGTATGTGGTGGTTCCCTGCTACAAGGAGGAAGCGGTACTGCCGGAGACGGCGAAGCGCCTGAAGGCGAAGCTGCACAGCCTGATGCAGCAGGGGAAAATATCGGATAGGAGCCGCATCCTGTTCGTAAACGATGGTTCCAAGGATAAAACATGGGAGATCATCTCCTCCCTCCATGAAGGGGACAGGCTCTTCTCCGGCGTGAACCTCTCCCGCAACCGCGGCCACCAGAATGCCCTGCTTGCCGGGCTGATGACCGCCGTGCAGGATGCGGATATGATGGTTTCCATGGATGCGGATTTGCAGGATGATATCGACGCCATGGACCGCATGATAGATCAATATCATGCCGGCTATGATATCGTGTACGGCGTGCGATCCTCCCGCAAGACAGATTCCTTCTTCAAGCGCTTCACCGCTGAGGGCTTCTATAAATTGATGAAGCTGATGGGCGTGGATATCGTGTTCAACCATGCCGATTACCGGCTCATGAGCCGCCGCGCCGTGGAGGGGCTTTCCGAATTCAGGGAAGTGAACCTCTTCCTCCGGGGCGTGGTTCCCCAGATCGGCTATTCCTGGACCACCGTGGAGTATGAGCGCGCCAAGCGCTTTGCCGGGGAAAGCAAATATCCCCTCAAGAAGATGATCGCCTTTGCGCTGGATGGAATCACATCCTTCTCCATCAAGCCGCTCCGGCTCATCCTCTTCCTCGGCGGCGTGATCTTCCTGTTCAGCATCATCGCCCTCATCTGGGCGCTCATCGCCCGCTGGACCGGCCACACCGTCTCCGGCTGGACCTCCCTCATGTGCTCCATCTGGATGATCGGCGGCATTCAGCTGCTCAGCCTCGGCGTGATCGGCGAATATATCGGCAAAATCTACGGCGAAACCAAATCCCGGCCAAGGTTTATCATTGAACGTGTGCTGCACGAGAAGTGAC
>JAFUPT010000165.1 GCA_017481065.1 Clostridia bacterium
TCCTCTTTTATCCACTGATTCAATACTACCAGAATTTTTCCCTGCCTGCAAGGCCGCAAACGTCAAAAATTCTTTTTAAATTTATATCTTCTGTATGCCTGCCTGACCGACCGGACCATGTCATTCCAGAAAAACAGCAGCACGTTTGCCAGGGAAACCAGCAGGGCAATCCTTCCAGGCATGCTGCTCCGAACGAACATGAGCGCGAGACCCGCCGCTTCCGGCAGCGCAAGATACTTCATCTTCACAGGCAGGATATAAAGCTCACGCGCCTCCTGCTCCGGATACAGCAGCCGCAGCCAAGCAGCATAAAAAACGGAAGCAGAAGTGAACGCGCCCCTGCGGCGATTTTGCCGGGCACGAAAAACTGCCTCCGCTTCAGCCCATACAAAAAAACAGCCCCTTGCATCCGGAACCGGCGTCCGGAGCAGGGAGCTGTTTTCTTTCCGGCCAGGCGGGAATCGCTTCTGCGTCAGGCCTTCTTCATGTTCATTACGAAGGATACGATATCGGCAAGCGCCTCCACAATCAGCGAAATGCCGGTGAATACCCAGAGATATGTCGCAACGGAGAAGGGATTCAGGAAGATGATCAGCGCGCAGACGATGGAAATCAGCGCAGCAATCGCAACGATATACCACTTCGCATTTCCAAGGCGGCGCTGGTCAACGGCGGTCTGGATCTTCTCTACGCCCAGCAGCAGCAGAATAACCGCATAGATGATGCCCAGGAAGGGAACCGCAGACATCAGCCACTGGTAGCGGAATGCACAGAACGCGCCGATGAGCAGGGCAATCAGGCCGGTGGAGAGCCGCTTCTGCTGGGCCGCCGCCTGAGCCGGAGTGCGGAAGTAGGCGACGACATCTATGATGCCCTTCACCATCATGGCGACGCCCGCGCAGATGATGATGCCCGAAGTGAAGCCCACGGGCTTGATCAGCAGCAGGATGCCCACCAGCAGTTCCGCGATGCAGAGTACGATGGAATTGATCTTCTTATCCGATTTCATGTTCGTTTCCCTCTTTCTTTTGATTTTGATTCGCTTACATCACCAGGAAAGTGCAGCTGCCGGGCGCAAGCTCCGCAATGCCCGCTTCCTGCCGGACGGGATCAAGGGGCGGAATGCCCGCCAGGCCGGAGAGCGCCAGGTCCTTGCCGTTCAGCTGCATAACGCCGGAGCGCATCGCTTCCGCGCTCAGGGTGTAGCGGTCCGCCGCCCTCGGCAGTTTTACCCTGCTTGCATTCTCCAGCGAATTGTTGATGATCAGGTAGGCAACGCCCTCCTTGCCGTCCTTTCGGGAATGGCAGTATACATGCGCGCCTTCGATACCGGGATTTTCGCATGCATACACCGTGCTTCCCATCAGCCGGTTCCACAGCAGCACCGCGAAATAATTCGGGCGCGGCGCAAAGCTGCCGTGCTGCAAAAAGCCGTAATCCGAGGAAGCCAGCGTATTGTGGAAGATCACGCCGTCCGTGATGGCCGCGAAGCTGCCCAATTCGTTCAGCGTACGCAGCACATCCAAGTAAGTGGACGCCCAGCTGTTTCCCCCGCCGCCCGCGTCGCCGGATTCCGTCACCCACATCTGTCCGCCGGGCACATGCTTGTCCCGCAGCTGCGCATAGGTCCTCGCATTCTCAGGCGCGACCGCTAGGTAGGCGTCGGTATGGGCCTCCCCGCCGTCCCAGTGCCCCTCCAGCATCATCGAAGCCAGGCGCTCTGAAATGCCGTTGTAGTAGTGGTAGCTGAATACATCCATCGGCACCTTCGTGCCACTAAGCAGTTCATCCGTGCTGCACATCCGCATCATGCTGCCGATGCCCGCGCCCGCGCTCTTGGCGTCCAGCCTGCCGATTTCTGCATCCCCCAGGGAGCAGGGACCAACCAGCAGACAATCCGGGTAATTCTCCCGCAGCCAGGAGAAGAAGATATCCTGGTCCCGGGCATAATCTGCGGCAGTGTATCCCTTCGGCGCGCCGGACATTTCCAGCATGTTCGGTTCGTTCATAAACTCCGCAGCATCAATATCCACGCCGTAGGCACGGCTGAAACCAAACAGCTTCTTCGCCTGCGCCAGGTCCAGCGGTCCTCCGCCGGGATGATCCCCCGCGCAGTTGCTGATGGAAACCAGCAGCTTGCCGTCCACCGCCTTCACAAAGTCCAGCACGCCGATCCACTGCTCCTTTGTGAGCACGCTCTGGTAGCCCTCCGGCGCCTTTCCCCCGGTTTCGCCATCGAAATCATAGTAGGTCTTCGTGGCCCAGGAGCCCGAGACCCGAATCCATGCCGGGCCAAGCTCTTTTGCCAGCGCCCTCAGCTTTTCATCATACAGGTTGATGGGCGGATAATACTGCATCAGCCCTGCCGCAGCGGTGAAATCCGTGAGCTCGCCGGAAAACAGGAATTCCTCCGTGCCGGCAATTTGGCCGGGCGTATATGCCTTCCAGAAGGTACCGCCCGTCACCTCCGTCATCTCAATGTTATAGGACATCAGCCGTTCATCCACCCGGCGAACCGGCCGGATATTCCCAGCAAGTTCCAGATACACGCCCTTTTCCTTCCGTTCCGTCATTCCAAGCCCGCTCCTTTCTCCGATCCATTCCTTACATCCTCACGCAGAAGCCTGTATGCTGCGGCTGCCAGCGGCACGCCCAGGAGCATACCCAGTATGCCCATGATGCCCCCGCCCACCGTTACGGCGGCCAGCACCCAGATCGCAGGCAGACCCAGGGAGGAACCGACCACCCTGGGATAGATCAGGTTTCCCTCCAGCTGCTGCAGCACCACGATAAAAATCAAAAATATGATGGCCTTGACCGGCGACACGGTAAGAATCATGAACGCCCCTTTGCTTTTCGCAAAGAACCGCTTTTCGTAGAAGCTCATCAGTATGTTCACCATGTAGGCGATCACACAGCCAAGCAGCAGCGGAGCCGCCGCGCTGAACAGGGTCGCGAGCAATGCCGCAGCATTCTTCCAGTAATGGATGCACAAATACAGCATGAAGGCGCTGACCGTTATCTTAAAACAGGTTCTCCATTCGATTTTCATGCAATACCCCCGGGCATTGTTTCATTTGTTCTTCTTGACAAATTTCCTGTACAATGTTAGTATATAGCAACACCTGTCGCAGTTGCAACAATCAGCTTCATAAAAATTGCTGCAACTGCGACACATCGCCATCATCTGTTTCATGATTACATAATTTTTATTCGGAGGAAATGCAGGATGAAGGATAACCAACGGGTTGCATTGACAAAGCACCTCCTTCGGGAAGGGCTTCTGCGCCTGATGAATACAAAGCCCCTTGACAAGATCAACGTGAGCGAGCTGTGCAACGAATCCGGCATCAATCGCGCCACGTTTTACCGGCATTATGAATTGCCGCGGGATGTTTTGCGCGATATCGAGCAGGAATTGATTGAAGATCTTCATATCAGGGATTTGAATGCACGCAGCATGCAGGAAATTGAGCGCTTCTCTGAAAACCTGCTGACCCGCCTGTATGAGCGGGCCGATATACTGAAGATACTCATCCGCAACCGCTCGGATGAGGAATTTTCCAATGTCATCAATGAACTCTATGTGGTTATGTACCGCACGATACACAGCATGCAGGGCGGCAATGACCTGGATGAGGACAGCGCAAAGCTGCTTTCCGCTTACACCGTGGGCGGCGTCTATTTTCTCCTGCGCCAATGGCTGATTTCCGGAATCAACAAATCGCCCAAGGAAGTTTCCAAGCTGATTTTCCGCTTCCTCATCAAAAACCCGTAACCATGGCAAAGCGCAGGCATTTCCCCGGAAGGATATGGTGTTATGAAACAAGCGTCCATAAATGCAAAAAAGGATTCAAAATTAAAACAGACAGTTCGTTTGCTGTTTTCCAGCTATTTTGAACACAGCGTCGGCCGGAATGCGGCGGCATTGGCCTATTACCTGCTGTTCGCGCTGTTTCCGCTGCTGATTTTTATCAGCAACCTGCTGGGCCTGCTGCATCTGGACGTAGCCTCCATCACGCTGCAACTGCTGCCGATCCTGCCGGGCAACATTGTAGAGCTGCTGGGCAGCTACCTGGATTATGTTTCCCGGAACTCAAACCCCGTTCTCCTCTCCTTCTCGCTGGTCGCTTGATTGCTGGTAAAAAAACGGCCTGCCGCTTTCCAAATCACTGCATTTGCGTTCTCATGCTTCGCGCATGAAGGCTCTGCCATTTTATCGAGTTTCTTTTATATCAAATATTTCCGTATAACAGCCGTTCTCTGCGGTGCAGCACGGCCAGCCGGGATCGCCGGTGTGCATGAATGCCGCCCATGCATCCAGCATGCGCCGGGACAGTTCATAGTCCTGCGGCGTAAAATCGCGCCAGCACCTGTCCAGCGTGCCGAACATGTACCAAAGCTCCGAAGCATGAAATGCGCCCCAGCTGTCGCCCGGCAGATCGCGCCTGAAATAATATGTATAGACGGGGTTTCCCCTGCCTGCCTCCAATTGCGCAAATGCAAGCGAGCATTGGTGCATCCTGTTCCTGTTCAGGCTTTTGCTGCCGCCGAATCCTATGGCGATATCATTTTTTGTGCAGCCAATGATATAGGGTATGGCGTGTTCCCGTCCCTGCTCAAAGGCCGTGTCCGAATCCGTATCATGCTTCCAGCATCCGATTGTCGGGCCAAAGTTGAAAATCGTATGCGTTCTCAGGCATGCATGCACGATCAGGGGTATGTTCAGCCGGTTCACCTCCATGGCAGGCATGGTTTCCATATCCCGCAGCGAAATCCGCCTTTCCTTGAGAAGCGACACATATGCTTTTTGCAGGTCCTGCTTATACAATTTGAACAGCAGCGGCGAGCGGTATGCGCCGGAGCTCTGCATGATCGCGCCCTGTATTTTTCCGCGCAGCTCGGGCTGGAGAATCAGCGTGTTGACGCCGATCGAGCCTGCGGACTGTCCAAACACAGTAATCCTGTTGGGATCGCCGCCGAATGCGGCAATATTCTCATAGACCCAGTTGAACGCTGCGATCTGATCCATCATACCGTAATTCCCGGAATTGCCGTCCCGTTCATCCAGCCCGGGATGGGTGAAGAAGCCCAGCACGCCCAGCCGGTAATTGAAGGTAACCAGGATGATACCGCGGCGGACATACTCCGCGCCGTCGAATTCGCATTCCGAGCCATAGCCGCTCATGTAGGAACCGCCGTGGATCCACAGGGCGACCGGGCAATCCTTCGCTTGCTTCGGCGTCCATATGTTCAGGCGCAGGCAATCCTCCCCCTGCTCCGCCGCAAATTCAGGATAATTGAAGAATTCGCGATTGTAGCTCTTTTTTCTGCTGCCGGGTTCAGAAGTGCTCTGCGGACACTTAGGAGCAAACCGATCCGCCCTGAATATGCCCTGCCATGGCCCCGGCGCTGCCGGGGGCTGGAATCTGCCCGCTTCCGCATAGGGTATGCCTTTGAACAGGTAATAATCCTCCCTCTCCACAGCTTCCAGCATTCCCTGCGCGATAGCAACCGTTTTCTTCGTCATAATCCGCCTCTCCCATGCTTTCGCAAATCCTATGGAACAATTCTAACCCATCTATGCAAACACAGTATGAACTTTTTGCTGTACATGCATAACCTTCAGGGCCATATTGTGGCAATCGTTGACGCTGCTGAAAATGCTGTAGTAGAATATAGGTACGATGCGTGGGGAAAGCCGATCTATGAAGCGGATAGCCTGTTTAATAATCTTAGATATGAGAAATGCTAGTCCATCCAATGATGATATGTATAATAATCATAGTAAGCCAAGGACACTTTAATAACATATTATAAAATGCAAGAAGCAGTGATAATTACATCGCTGCTTCTTTTCATTTACAAAAAGGGGGGCAATGGCAATTTAGGGTTGAGCCGTAATGCTTGTGGACTATGCAAAGGAATGGCTCGAAGTCTATATGAAGCCGCATCTCGCATCTACAACCGATTCCTGCTGGTTGGTCACTCCCCGTGCAAGCGGGGAATTTTTGATTTTTGGGAACTAAGGCACTTCAAGTTTCCATTGAAAAAAACGTCCAACCAAGTTGAAGCGGCTTATTCCTCGTTTAAATAAAGGGTCCGCAGCGCTTCCCATGTTTTATCCATGAAAGCCTCTGCGGACCATCCTTGCTTCTTCAGATCACATAGTCATCCCCCGATTGGCCGGATTCGATCAGGTCGGCAAGGGTGATGCCGTCAAAATAGTCGTTCACCATTTCATACAGTTTCCGCCACATGGGCAGCGTGCGGCAAACGGCCTCCCGGCCGCAGGGCTGGGCGCGCTGCGCAAGGCAGGAGACGGGCGCGAGGCTGCCTTCCATCAGGCGAAGGATGCTGCCGACGGTATAGCTATCCGGCTCACGGACCAGGCGATATCCGCCGCCCTTTCCACGAAGGCCCTCCAGATAACCATTCTGCACCAGGTTTTTCACAATGCTCTCCAAATATTTCTCAGAAATTTCCTGGCGTTCCGCAACCTCCTTCAAAGGAACAAAATTGCTTGTCTTCTGCTCTGCCAGGTCAATCATAACGCGCAGGGCATAGCGTCCCCGGGTGGAAATCATCATATCCATCACTCCTTAAACCTATTATATTCCAAGGTTTATAGGAAATCAAGTATCTCCAGCAATTTGAACTGCCATGCCCCACCGCTTCAATGTTTTTCAGCACCAATGGGATAAAAAAATTCCATATGCAGAATATCATCCTTATTCTGCTTCTGCGTTATTCAGGGCCTCCATGAGGGATTTGGTATCGCGGAAGGGGCCGGAGAGGCTTTCGCCGCGCTCCACTTCCTGGATTGCCGCGATGGTTTCAGGATTAGGACGCTCCAGGCGCAGCTCGAAGGGAATGCCGCCATAGCGCACGGACTGGCGCAGGAAGATATTTACGGCGGTGGAGAGGTTCATGCCGAGTTCTTTATAAATTTCCTCTGCGCGGCGCTTGAGATCGGCGTCAACGCGCACATTCATGTTGGTGGTTTCCATGAGAGATTCATCTCCTTTCGGAATCATTATAGCACGTTGCGCGCAGGATGTAAAGTATTGTGTTTATGACGCAAAATAAATTACAGACAGAAAGAATGGCTTACCATGAAATACGAAGCCGAATACATGCCCGATACCGGCGAACTTGCCGACGTGGTGCACATTTTGAAGGACGGCAGGGCCGTGGAAGTGGACGTGCCGGATGATACGGAGGATCCCGTAGACGAGGAGGGAGCGCCGGAGGCGCGACTAGCGGCGAGGACACCGGATGTCCCGCCGCGTAGCTGCGACGGCAAAGCCGGGGCAGCCGACAGGGAGGAGGAAGAACCTCATGTTGAATACGATTAGGCTTTCCTCCACGGGCAATGAAGTAAAGATTGCCCAGTATTTAACCGGCTATGCCGCCCGCGAAAAAGCGGACGACATTTTTGACGCCGAATTTGAGGCGCATTTCAAGGGCTGGCAGGAAAA
>JAFUPT010000166.1 GCA_017481065.1 Clostridia bacterium
AAGGTCTGCACGGGTGAGTACGCCGTTCAGAGCGCCGCCACCGCCGCCGAAACCGCCGCCAAAGCCCCAGCCGCCGCCGAACAGGCTGGCCACGATCAGAAGACCGATAAGACCACCCCAGCCGCCGCCGAAGCCAAAGCCATCACCGCCGTTGGAATTGCTGTCCTGGCCCATTGCATAGCCCATTGCAAAGTCATTGTTTTCTGCCATAGTTACACCTCCTGAGTATGTATTATTCAAACGGTGCTGCAGTCACCGTGAGAATCATTTGGGAAGTCGGAAGCCCATGCTTTGAGCAACCTGATTGAGATCCACGCCGCGATTCTGCGCCATTTGGTGTGCTTCGTTCTGAATCTGCTGCGGCGTTTTGCCGTTCATGAACTGCGCAGCCTGGCGAAAAACCGGGAAACTCTGAATAAGCCGGTTTGCTATCGCGTTGGGGTTTACGCCCTTCTGAAGCATCTGAATAACCTGCATCGGGTTCATAGGCGTTTTATTCATCATTTGCGCTCGCCGCCTTTCTGGAAGCCGTCTTTGCCCCTGAGAACGCCGCAAAGCGCTGGTTGAGGATTTCCTCAAGCGCGTCCATTGTCACGTACTGGGCGGCATTCTGTTGGGCTGTCTGCATCTCGTTAAATGTTCTGAAGTCCACGTTTCCCATCGCGTCCACCGCCTTGTAGTAAGCCGCATGGTTTGCGCGGTCAATGAACCAGCATTCCATGCCGGGTACAACATTCGAAGCAACAGCTTCTTCACGGCCGGATACATAACGCGCCTGGACACTGCCATCGTTCATCACGGGCTGCATCTGTATTTGGGGCTGGGGCTGGTACATGGGCATAGGCTGCTGGAATGCTGGCCGCTGGAAAGCAGGGCCTTGCGGCATACCTGGCTGATAATAGGGGTTAGGATTGAACAAGAAATCGCCTCCCTTCTGGAATAATTTTCCCAGAATTCCAGAAACGGCGGGTGCAGCAGGCGTGCAGAAGTGTGCAAAGCAGGTGCAAAATGGGCATAAAAAAAGAACTGTCCGGAATTTCCGGACAGTTGAAGGTGTAAGCATTTCTTACAGGTTGCCAAAAATAAAAAAGGGCCGGAGCGTTATGCTCCGGCTTTATCTCTGAGGTATCTGTATTCAATTATGGGGATGACTTTAGCAAGGTGACGTGTGACGGAAGATCGGCTGTAATGGATACCCTCCGCTGCGGCGATATCCGCATCGTAGAGGTCATCTACCAGCCGCAGGCGGGCCATTTCGCGTTCAACGGGCTTGATGCCGGGAGTGCGGCGGATCAGATCGACTATTTGATCTGTGTCCAGCTCCCGGCGCACAAGATCCTCAAACGGGATGATTTCGCAGCCAGTCTTATTCTTCCCTCGCAATCATTTGTTTGACTTCAACAGGCACTTCGACCTTTTCTTTCTTTTCAATCTGAGTGCCGAAGTAGAAGGAAATCACCATCGCCACGATGGAAAGCACATTGTCCGGGGAGATGTCGCCGCGCAGCGCCAACACCGCGAACACAAGAAGCACAACGAGAGTTACGATAGTCTTCACCTTCAGAAGGTTTGCGAGGTTGTTTTTCCATTCCATATGTATATCTCCTTTCAGTCTTCCGGACTATCCTTCAATTCGAGGATTTCCTTTTCGTAGTGGGCCGAAAGATGGTTCCGACCCTTGTCAGTGTAGCTTCGATACATATTGCAAAGCTGTTGTTTCTTGGACGTAGGACACCAGCCGCGTCCAACGTAGAAGTCGTGCGCCTGACTCAAGCGTTCATACTGGAGATCGGCCACATCATCAGTGATCGCATCCAGCTTTTCGAGAACATCCCGACGAAACTTACGCTCTTCTTCCTTTTCAACCTTGCGGCGTGCATGGGCATTTTTGATCGGCTTCCAGAGAATTGCCGTAAGGCAGCCCACAATCGCCATGATGTACCCGGCATAGTCGGCCGCAACCTTCAAAAACCGCTCCATTGGCATCACTCCTTTACGATTTCGATGTACTTGTCGCTGACCCAGCCGACCATGCTGCCAAGGTCTACAGCCTTCCAGCCGTCCATGTTGACCGCCGGGTAGGTTTCGCCCTTCTTGGCCACGTCCAGTACCTGGTACTGCTTTCCGGGGCCGCTGCGCACGTTCACAGTGCCGCCAGTGATGCACACGGCATCGCCAGTGACGGACGTTTCGGGTTCGGGTGCAGGGGCTTCGGGTACACTGGGTATAACCTGTTCCAGCGCAACCAGAGCGCCTTCCATTTCGTTGTCGGTAGCTGCATCATAGATTCCAGTTACAGGCAGGCCAACCAGCGTCTGGAAGGCTTTCAGCGCCTCTTCGGTTTCACTGCCGAAATCTCCATCCGCGCCGTATTTGGGCAGATCAAAGCCCAGCTTCATCAGGTTCTGCTGGAGGGCTTTCACCGCATCGCCTTCCATGCCGCGAGAGAGGTAGATGCCGCCAGACGCTTCCGCCTTACGCACGGTAGCCTTGCTGCCGTTGGAAAGGATGATCCAAGTATGCCCCTTGGTCTTGGTACACTGAATCATGCCGCGCTCAAGGTATGCATCCTGAGTATTGTACTTACTTTCGGTAAGCTTTTCGAACAGGCCCGTGCTCATAAGCACAGAAACAAGGGTCGCAGTGTAGAAATCCGGGATGGTGATATTCAGGCCTGCCTTGCGTACTGCATACTGCACGCACAGACGCACCAATCGCGCACAGTCGGTTTCAACCTTCTTTGTGGTCTTAGAAGGATCGAAGTTGTTGTTCTTTACATCATTCCATAGGGTCTGGTTCTGAGACTGGTCATAGCCAATATCATCATTGGCGCATGCCATTTCCATACCTTTCGCTGCATATTCTGCCAGTAGCGGGTCTTTGAAGCGAAGAGTTACCCAACCCTTGGAGTGTTTATACCAGTTTCTGGTATAAACCTCACGTCCAGACTGATCACCAGCAGCGCCACCGCTGATTTTTCCTGTTTCAGAACTGGATGCATGTCCGATTTTTACTGTCATGATCTCACTCTCCTTTCGTTATTCGGCAGCCGCAGCTAGGGCGGCAGCAACACGTTCTTCGATGCTTACATGCAGGGGCTTCACATATTCCACTTCGATGGTTCCGTCACCGTACAGGGTGTTGGTCTGTTCGGGCTCGACAGCGGTTATGATGTGCGGCGTGAGCTGGATTTCGATGCGCGTTGCCGGTTTGTAGACGATCTGGACGGGTGTTCCTGCGGCGTACTGAGCATTGATGAATGCATTAAATTCCTCCGCAGTTTCAAATGCCTTGCTGTAAAACCAAAGTCCTGTGCCAGATACTGTAGCACTGTTGTTCACGGCGCTGTCATACGCTCCACGCTTCGAGCCGATAAAGTGCGAACACGAACATTCCGCAAACGCCTGTACAGACAGGTTGTGAGTCATAACAAACTGATTTGCACCGTTTTTTGCAAAATCACCAACAGTTACAGTGTACATCGCCCACTCAATCACAGCCTTACCCGTCAGCCACTCATAACGGAAGCCGTAGACAGTCTGGCCGATTTGGACGGTGTGGAGCTTGCCCTTAATCGGCGTCCCATTGGTGCTGAATTCGAGATGGAGTTTCGTTTTTGATGCCGCCATATACGTCGGGTCATCTAAGCGACAACGGCAGTATCTGGCGTTTTCATGGCCTGATATAGATGCACTGCTTAAATACTCAGTGTCCCGTGTCATACCCAATGCGTGTCCAATGTAGTTTTTGTGTTCGTCATACAGCAGCAAAAAGAATGTACATTTATCTGTTGCTGACCTATGAGAAAGCACTACATCATTGTCACCGATATAGACATAATCCGAAGCCCATCCTTCCACTTCCGCATCAAGTCCATCGTTCACAGACGGAACCACACCAAATGTAAGGTTGCACAGATTCTCCGTCTCATGATTCAGCCCCAGCTTATCGTAGCCGATAAAGGGGCGGATGTTAATACTGGGTTCCCACGGCAATGCTTCGCTTCCTTCGTTTACCATGAGCATTACTCTCTCGTTTGAGAATGCCGTGCCCGCAGCTGATGCAAAGGCGTAGGCATACGCCCCCGTATTGGTTGCCACAAATGTAGCGGGAACACCGAGATATACATTTCCAACGTGAGCGTTTGCAACTCTATCCCATATTGCAATTATTACATTCCCACCGACTGAGACAGTGTACGTATTGCCAGCAGTCACCATAGTGATACCGACGCTTTGCCACGCTTCGTTCGTCAGAGTGCCATTGAGAACAAGATCGCCATCGTTTCTCCAAGTACCAGTTACGCCATAATGCTCAAAATTGCCGTTTGCCATTGCTTCGCCCGGATTAAGCTTATTTTTCCCACCCCCTGCCGGGTACGGGTCGCCGCTGCCCAGCTGCTGCGGTTCCAGCACTGTCACGGGCTGCAAGAGCGACCCTGCATCGGGCAGGAAAGTTACGGGATTGCCGCTTGCCTTGGCGGTTTCGCCGCGAACGCGCATGCCGATTTCCTTGGCATAATTGCCGAAGGATGCAAGTGCCTGATCCATTGCGCTCTTGCTGCTGGACAGGTCGATTTGCAGCTTCCAGTAATCTTCGTTATCCAGCGCGATTCCGGCGGGCACGTCCTGCAAAGCGAAATAGACCTTGCTGCCGTCCGGGGACATAACGGTATCCTTGATGGAATAGGCAAGCGACG
This sequence comes from Clostridia bacterium, assembly GCA_017481065.1. The sequence goes on from JAFUPT010000166.1 coordinate 4,700, forward strand.
GGTCGTGCTTGCCCTTGGGTTCAAAAATCAGGTTTGTAAGCAGTTTCATGAACTTACCTCCTCATTCACCTTGGTGTATTCCAAGATAAGACATACATTCTTCGTGCCGCTCCATTTCGTGCCAAAGGTCATGCTGACGTTGGAGCTATCCTTCGCCACGTTCATGCTCACTGAATACTGCAGGTCGTTGAACTGGCAGAAGGGGATGGGGCGAATAGAAGTCGAACCACTTACGGAAAAGAAACCTCTAGCCGAAATCAACGTCTCAGGCATATTCGGCAAGTTTGCAACCACGCCGCCTGTACCGTTGAGCGTAGTGGTGAATTGAAGCACGCTTCGATAGACCCGCTTCCCATCAATCCACCTACCACCCGTATCGACTTCACCGGCAGAATAGTTAGTTACGCCGTCGATTCCGGCGTAGAACCGGGAAGGGTAATAGCACTGAAACAAGGGATTTCCTTCTGTAGCCTTAGAGAACGAGCCGAAACATACGCCGCCAGTGGACGCACCAGAGAGATGAACATTGGCAAAAGAACGGGACACCTCTATCGCAGATGTAGTTGATTCGTACTTATCGCCAAACCAGAGCAGTAGATTCCAGTCCGCATTTTTATCCAGAATTTCAGAAATCACTGTATGGATTTCATCAGCCAACGCCGAGTCAATCAAGGATGTGAGATCAACCGCAACAGGGTCAACGTCCGGCCGGGCTTTGTCCTGATAATACAGGTACAGTGACATAAACTCAGGTCGTGCCGCCGCGCTTTTGCTCAACGCAATACTTGACAGGAGGTTTTCACCTTCATCGTTCGGTTCAGAATCCGTTGAGCGTTCAGCCGTGAACGCGGTTATAGAAGGCTTATATCTTGCATCGATCACATACAGGTATTCGCTATTTTCGCCGCGCAGATCGAAGAAATAATCGGCGTTATTGAAAAAATCACCAAATATTACATCTGCGGTTATACCAAATCGTAATCCAAGCCGCTCACTTGCAAAAGCATCTCCCGAATAACCAATGTCGCTCACTTTAAACAGCGGAAGCAAACGAGTGTCGATATTCGGCGGATATGAAGACAGCGGAGAAAACACAAACTTCCCCGTGAAAGTCTTCGTGGCTCCGTTTGCCCAAGAAATACTTTTGAATCCATATTCCAGTGTACCGCTGTATACCGCAGTCGAGTTGCTCCCCCTCACAGCACCCGCAGTATCGCGATAGTATAGCTGTAGTTCAGCACGCATGCTGCTCACTTTTTTACCTGAAACATTCTTAATGCTGATACTATAACTCGTTTCTTCACCGATGGTGATGATGTTCGGAGAAAACGAAATCGCCGTAACTTCGAAATTCTTATCGAAGGATTTAAATATCGCCATAAAATCACCTCATCTTGAAGGCAAGGCCGCCGTCTGCAGTCCTGCGCAGCTGGTAGTTGCCGAATTCAACGTAGTTGGCAGCGAAGGAGGAAAATTTCTGTCCATTCAGCACCACATCCACGCTGTCATGGTCGATGACCACTTCGCCCGTGGTGCCCTCTGCGCCTACATGTAGACCATCCGCAGCCACGCGTACATAATGCTGAAACTCTTCCTTCGACATCATGCCGCTGTCCTGCACCAGTACCCAGCGGATCGGCGTTGCAAAGTTGCCGCTCGAATCACTCTGCAGAATGATGCCTTCGATCACCAGATCGTAATTCTCCATCGAAAGCGATACGCTGCCATCATCAACGGCAAGGTCGTACAGCAGGTTTCCGTTCTCGTCCAGATAGAAGTGCAGATCATACTTGCTGGCGTCCTCTGCCTGATAGGTTTCACCCGTGGATGGCTTTCGCCACGTATCGCCGGGTTTGATGCCTTCAGTGGGCATGTCTTCCTGCCGGAAGCTCTTATTTGCGCGTTCGGCGATCATGGTAATGGACTGGTCGCCAAAGATCTCCTTGGTGCGGAGCAGGTCGATGAAAGCTTCGCGGGCAAAAAGCTGATCCACATCGATGCGGGCTGCATCAATCTGGTTGATCAGCGCATAGGTTGCAAGCAGGTTGCCAGCGTTCAGGTTCGCGGCAGCGATGTTGGTTTCCAGGATCACCTTGCCGCCGCCGGTCTGGCCTGCATTGGCTTCGCCGCTGGAAACGGTGGTTCTGGTGGCCGTTACCGTGCCGTCCGGGTTTACGTCCATCAGGTAGTAATTCCCGTCCGAAGCCTTGATGCACAGTTCGCCGATGGCTGCACCCACCATTTGGGCATATTCCACGGCAAGGTTTTTGACGAATACCTGTCCGGCAACACCAAATTCCAGGTTCATGGCCTGTGCAACGAGGTGCTGGATGGTGGCCTTGTCAAAATCTGCCGTACCAGCAGACAGAACGGTGATTCGCGCCAGTTCTGCGGCGAGGGAATCGGTGGTGATGTTGTCGGCATTGATGGTGCCGACCTTCAGGGCGATCATTTCAGCATAAGCAGCATAAAGCTCATCGGTGGTGAGCTTCTGCGCCACGATTTCCTGAATGCGCGCTGTGAGCGCCGTGATGGCCTTTGCCGAAAGCAGTTCGATGGCAGCAGTGGTGATCTTCGCGTATTCGATGGACGCATCGCGCAATGCAGCGCCGCCCAGCGAATTGTTCATGATCTTGATGCCTGAAACGCCGCCCGTGGGCAGGTTGAAGGAATAAACCGTCTGCTTTACATCCTGCAGTTTGCCAAGAGTTACAGATTCATACTGCTCGGTAAGGCAGTTCCATTTGTACCCGGTAACGCGAACTTTTGCTTTCAGGCCCAACATTTCATCGATGACGGTTACGGTGTCATACAGGTGAACAGCCTGAAGGGACGCGAAATTCTCGTATTCGGCTGTATTCTGGAGCAGCACGAAGTCCACTTCCATGCCGTACTTCGGAAGATCCGCGCCGTTGGTGGAGAAATCCGCCTGCGCAAGGCGTTTGAGTTCATTACGGACTGCTGTATCGGAGTTGAAGCCATCCTTGCCCGTCTGCACATCGTATTCAACGCGTTTGGTACGAGGGAAGGGATATTCACTGATGTGAGGGCTATCCACATATGCCGTGCCGGACAGGCCGATGGGGTTGCCGTCCTTATTCTTGCCGACCGGGATAATGCGGGTAACAATATCTGAAATATCATTGGTCACTTCCACGCCGATCAGGTTCTTCCCGCGGCGAATGGTCACGCCACGGTCGCGGATCATGTCGGGCAGCAGGTATGCATCCCAGTTATCACGAATGAGCATCGCCTTGGCTTGCACCACAATGCCCTCATCCGGGTCCAGGTAGGCTTCAATCGGGGTTTTATAGGAAAGGTCGGCAGTTATCTTGCCTGTGAGGTTTATGGCCTGAAAGTCCACCTCCGCCGTTTGGTGAAGAGAGGACTTAATCTTTGACATGACTGTTGCAAGGTCTACCTTGTTCGGTTCATACTTTGTATTGATCAGGTTCCCGGCTTCATCATAGAAGACGTGCATTGCCTTGGCGGTGACGGTGCCTGCTTCGCTGTCCTGTTCCACAGAATAGATGCGGAATAGCTGATCACGGCTCTGGCCGATCTGTACGGCACTGCCTGCAACGGGCTTGGCTGCTTCTATGGTTTCGGTAACGGTTCGGCTGCGCTTCAGGTATCGGGTGGACATATAACCCACCTGTCCGCCTTTCACGGCGCATACCTTGATCCACGGGTCCACCGAATCCTCAAGTTCAATGACTTCTCCGCCATTGCGCACGCTGCCCATCTTCTTGGAAAGCCTGTCGGGTTTCTGGCGGATGTGCTGGCCGTCCGTGGCTTTCCAGACCTGCCGGGTAACGGTAACGGCTTCGATCGTTTCAGGGGCCGCAGGGGCCTCGTACAGCGGCGATTCGCGCACGGGAGACGGAACCTTTACGATGCATCCGTTCTGGATCTGCATCCAGCGGAGGGTATTGTCGATGGGGTGTACGAGTTCCAACTCATACTTGCCTGCCGCAACCTCTTCCACAGTGCATTCGAGAGGGAAGAGGATACCAAGGCCATTGGTGGTGAAATCATCCGCCAGAGGTGCGTATATACAAATGGGCATTAGATATACCTCCATCTGGGCGTGATAATTACTGCAGTAATGGTACCTGAAATGGCGTTGCCATCTTCATCCGTGCCGCCCGTCTGCCAAGTAATGGCATTATAGCCGGGTTGGATTTTAAACAGTTCGCCATCCATGTATTCGTTTGCAAGCTGGTTGCCTTCGAGATTCAGTGCATCGCCGATTTCGCTGTCCACGATGATGCCACCACCCACAACGCCCCTGAAAAATACGGTTTGCATGCCGATGGTGAGTGAAAAATCACCTCCGCCGCGAATCTCAATTCTGGGAAGGGCGGGAGCGGTGCCGGGGTTATCGAAGGTGTTCTCCGCAGATGTGAAAATGAGAGGCTCTGCTTCCGGGTGCAGCCTGCGGAAGGGCTGACAGGTCCATGTGATGGTGAAGCGTTGTCCGGATAGCCGTGCCTGAATGCTGGAACGGGAGTATTCCTTGTCCACACTGGCATCATAGACCATATTGGGTTCATCCGAGAAGCGCAGCGGGCCATCGCCCGTGAGCCATGCAAGGATGGAGGGCAGCTTCGTTTCATCGCGCACATCGCACTCCAGACGGACGGTAACGTCCTTATAGGTGGCATCCCCATACGCAAGAGAACCGTGGCGGCCAGCCACGGTCTTGCGAGAGATGTTCCTTCCGGGGAGGGAGCGCACGGGCATCTGCTTGATCAGAATGCCCATTTCATCAGAGCGCAGCCCCTTGAATTCGAACCACGCTTCGGTTAGTCTTTTCATTTACCCACCCCCATTGCAATAGTGCGATTATAACGGTTCTGTGCGGTTTGGTTGTCTGCTGCCATTACGCGGCCCAGCTCTTTGCCGTTGACGTAGAGATTCACGCTGCGGTCGGACTGCTCGTTTGCCATGACGATATCCTGCGTGAGCGTAGGCATGGATACGCGCATGGATTGGGAGAGCGTTGCAGAGGTTGCAATATTGCCTGTAAGCTGTTTTGCAACCGCTGCTGCACGGCCCATGCTATCGCGCAGGCCGATGGTATAGCCTTCACCAAAGTCATGGCCAAGGCCGATTGCAACCTTTGAAGGGGATGCGGAATTCTGACCTGCAGCAGCACCCTTTGCAGCCTGCGATGCGATATTGTAGGCTGCATTATAGGCTTTGGATGCCCACGATGCAATGCCGGAAACATAGCCGCTGCCGAAGTCACCGCCCAGGCCTTTGCCTGTGCTCTTGGAATTTGCACCGCCATCCGCAGCGCTGTCCATCAATGTGGCACCTGCTGCGTTGGCGGACGGCGCAGCGCTTGCAGCAGCGTTGGTGTACATATTGGAGAACAGTGCCGAAAGCTGGCCTTCTGCCGTGGCAGAATCAAACACGGTGCTACCAAGCACGCCATCATTCAGCATTTTCCCATATGCTGCCTGAAGCTGGGTACTATCCAAGCCTTCAAGTGCGCCCTGTGTTTCAGATAGCAAATCAGCCGACCAGCCTTCAAGTGCGCCGCGCACTTCATCAATGGTTTTCGACTTGAGAACATCGGGGGAAATACCCATGTGTTCCGCCAGCGCTGCGGTGAAATCTTCGCCAAGCTGATCGCCGAGTTCCATGCTGCCAAACTGCGTGGAGAGTTCTGCGCTCAAGCTTTGAAGCGCATTTGAGAGATCGGTTTTCGCTGCAACCTCGCGAAGCGCTTCATCAACGCCTTCGGCTTCAGCGATGCCGCCGAAGATTTCACGCAGAGCGTTTTCATATGCGGTGCGGGCCGCTTCCTTTGCGCCGTTGAGTTCTTGTTCTCTGAGTGCTATGGATGCATCATAACCATCTTCGCCTTCCTTGGAAATCTTTCCGCTGGCAAGGTCGGCATTAAGCTGCTGCACGGCGGCATCATATGCATCCTGTGCGGACTGTTCATCGATTTTAAATTCGGTATATTTGAGGTTTACGGCCTGCTCGATGGTGGCTGCATCCGCCTTTGCGCCGCTGCGCACAACCTGAAAAGCATTCTCCGCAGCACTTCTGGCCTTTTCATTCAGCCTGTCAATTTCCTGCTCAATGCCAAGAAGCTGACGCTCAATTTCGGCGAATTCCGCCATCTTAGACTGAACGATAGATGTGGGTGCATTCGCCATTTCCGTGACCAGGCTGCGCATGCCTTCGTCCATTTCGGTAATGCTGGCCTTGGTGGTGTTGTACCACTCATCGAGAACAGCTTTCTTTTCCTCATAGTCGGATGCCGTCACATCCAGTTCGCCAAGCTTTGCCTGGTATGCGGTTTCAAGCTCAGTAAGCAGTCCGCCGATATAGGATTCGATCTGACTTTTGAGGGATTCAACTGTCTGCGTATCATCCGGCTTGCCGTCCGTGAGCTTGTCGTAGATTTCCTCCATGATATTCGGAGTTCCATCTACAACACGCCCGGTCATTTCATCATACAGCCCGGTGATTTCGCTGATATCACTTTCGGAAAGTCCTGCGCTTTTCAGGGATGCTCGGAGGGCAATTCTACTGCCATTTGCCTGCGCAAACCATTTGGTTACAGTTTCACCGGGCACGGTGATATCAAGCTGTGAAATGGCATCCTTGATTACCTTGCCTGCACCGGAAACCGATTCAGCAATGGGTGCAGCTTCGGATTCGGTAAGGCCGAAGGACATCAGCTTTGCCTTGATATCCTCATAGTCATCGCCAATCATGGATTCGATTTCGGTTTTCTGCGCATCCGTCAGAAGATCGGTTTGCAGTGCGCCGCGAATCTCCGAATATGCATCCTGAATGGTTTCCTTGACATCAGTGAGGTTTGTGTCGATTTTGAAGTTGAACTTTGCAATCTGTTCATCCTCTACCCAGGTACCCGCAACCATCGTTTGGCCATGATGGATGGCCTGAACCATGCCGCCAATCACACTGTCCACCATGCCTTCGAAGCCGCGCAGAGATGCGGTCATCAGGCCAGCAAAGCCTTCAACAACAATGGGCACAAGTTCGGGCAACATGCCAACCAGATCGAAAATCACCTGGTTTGCCACCTCAAAGAGTGCCTGCGTGATCTGAGGTGTTACCGTTGCGCCCCTGCGCAATGAGCTGGGCAGTGCACGCATAAGCTGGGATGCGCCCTTGGGCAGCCAGCGGGAAAGGCCCTCGATGCCCTTCTGGAGTTCGCCCGCCATCATGCCCAGCAGATCGGGGATCATGTCGGTTGCGGTATCCACAAGGCCCTGATAGCCGCCTGCGTCAAATGCGCTCTGAAGCTCTGCCACAAGGTTATTGGCAAAGGGGAGAAGCTGGTCGCGCAGGCCATCGGAAACGCCCTGAGTAAGGCTTCCGAGAAGCTGATCGGCGTTATCCTTCAGGGTGGAAAGCTGGCCGTTGAGGGTCTGGCTCTGCTTTTCCATGCTCTGGTAGAACCTGCCGCCTTCACTGGTGGCATGGCGCATGGATTCGGTGATTTCATCCACCGAAATCTTGCCCTTGGAAATGCGGTCGTACAGGGAAGCCATGCTTTCACCCGTGCGCTCGGAGATTTCCTGCAAGGGGTTGAATCCGCCGTTGATCATCTGTTTGATGTCAACGAGGTTGACCTTGCCAGCGGACGCCATCTGCGCATAGCCCAGCGCGATGGAGTTCATAGCGTTCACATTGCCCTGCGCCACATCGCCCAGCATCTTCATACGGTCGAGTGCTTCATCAGCCGTGAAGCCGTACTGCATGAGAAGCTGCGTAGTGGATGCAAGGTCCTTCATTTCGAATGGGGTTTCAGCGCCCATCGTGCGCAGCCGTTCAGTGACCTCCACGGCCTTTTCCGCGCTGCCCGTCATAACCTCGAAGGAGGTTTTAAGCTGCTCAATGGTAGCATTGTAGCCGATACCCTTTTCAGCTACGCTTGCGAAGGTTTTTACAGCCTGAGTTGCGAGATCGATTCCGGCTTTTACATCAGCAAGGCCCGCTTTGGCGGTGTTGCCTATATTTTTTAGCTTTTTCTCAAGATCGCTTGCATCACCGTCAATGCGAATCTTTACGCTGTTCCCTTTCGCCATATCAAAATCACCTCACTCAGGCGTTATAGAATAGTTCATTAAAGATATCGGACACGGCCTCATCCTCCGCAGTGTTTTCCACCGGGAGCGCAAAGCGCTGGGCCTGCCGCTTGAGTTCATTGTCTTTGCCGTCATACCCACGGATTTCCATAAGCCGCAGGATGTAATGATCGCCGCACAGCGCCCGGAAATACAGCATGAATTCCCAGAAATGGAAGGCTTCTTTGCGGCGGTAGGAGAGATCGATGCCAAACTGGTTCATGATCGCGATGATGATGTAGTTGATATCCCAGTCCAGTGAGTAGGTTTGCACACGGTTGCCGCTGCCTTCGCCGATGGGCGGTTCAGGATATCCGCGGGCAAAATCCGTGATGGCTTCCAGAACGGCTGCAACGGGTTCCTTGATGACCTTTCCGAAGACCGCTTCCTCGATACGGGCAATGGTTTCGGCGTTATGCAGCGCGTGTTCCGGGGTTTGGGGCGTGGGGATCAGGTTGCGCAGATCATGCAGCACACCGATCCACGCCCGAAAGTCGGTGTTGATGCTGTAAGAATTGCCCCCGACCGTGAGTGCAGTCGGGGGCGCGTCCTGCGCCAGATTCGGGCGCATCATAGGTTAAGCAGCAGCCGGGGTGAATACGGGCACGCCATCGGCCACGGATACGGTGCCGCGGTCATAGGTGCCGCCCAGCTTCAGGGTGAAGGTGATCTTGCCTTCAACGGTATTGAAGTTGGAGAGCAGCAGGCGGTTATCCTTGATCTGCCATGCCTTGATATCGCCAGTCAGCTTGCCATCGGAGCCAAGCTCAGGCGGGAACAGCAGCAGAACGGGAACGCGCAGGGCATCGCCAACCTGAAGGTCATAGACCAGTTCCTCAATGTAGTCATAGATGGGATCGCCGCGGTACAGCGCGATTTCCTGCGGAAGTTCGGGCTGGTAGCCGGAGATTTCCTCGATGGCGGTTTCGTAGGCGATGTAGTCCTCAGTGGTGGACTGGGGATTGAAGGACAGGTCGAAGATGGTGGACTTGGCTACACGGTTCCATACAGGAACCCAGGAGCCGGAGGTCAGGGTCTTGGAAGTATCCAGATAAAGCGCAACCTTATCCTTGGTGATTTTTGCGGTTCTGACTTCAGCCATGATTTATCATCCTTTCGATTTGGTATAGTCGAGTGCAAAGGGGATCATGTAACGAGCAGTGTTTTCGTTTTGTGCGGTGACAAAGCCCGCGTATTCATCCAGCAGCACAACGGATTCAACGATGCAGCCATTGGGCAGCGCCGGAAGATTGCCCGCGTCATTCTGCTGTTCCACCCAGGCGGCAATCGCCTGCGCATCCTCCAGCATGTCCACGTTGCCGGGATCATTCTTTGTGAAGGAGATGGGGCAAAAGCGGGAAAGTTCGAAGGCATATCGCCTGCGCTGGCTGCCATCGATGTATTCCTCCAGCACGGAATCGCCCGCGGTGGTGATCACCGTATCGGCGTTTTTCGCGGTGGAGAAATTGAAAAAGAGCTTGGTAATGGCGGAACACTGCAAAAACCATTCCCAGAGCGCAGCATGGATAGAATCAATCAAGTTTTAGCCTCCCGGAATCAATGTAGGCTTGCAGAGAGGATGCAAGGCGCGGAAGCTGCGTAGGCGCTGCCGCCTGATCCCACTTTGCAGAAGCCTTCGGGTGCATGTCCCTGCGGAAATTAAACCCGGTACCGTTGTACTGGTACCGGGCATAGGGAACGGTGTGTTCAATTTCCTTGGGACGGATGGAGACGGTATCCTTCAGAGTGCCCGTCTGCATGGGCACATACGGCTCATACAGCCTGTGCCATTCAGATGCGGCATACGTCCAGAACGCCGGATCATTTTCTGCCTTGGAGGTGATGCCGTGCACATCCACACTCACATCTCCAACGGAAAGTGTGATCTTCACGGTGCATCACTCTCCAACAGCAGCATAATGGGGAAGGGGAACGCCTATGGAATGATCCGCGCAAGATTGCACCCGGAATGCCCGGTAGCCTTCGCTGCGCAGCTTTTCCATAAGCCGCACCAATTCGATATCGCTTGCGGCTTCTTCCTCTACTACGCCCAGCACCAGCAGATCACCGGGGGCGGGCCTTGTGTACTGGGGAAGAATGCGGCAGGTTGTGCGCTCCGTGATGATGGTAGCGCCATCCTGCAAGCTTCTCTCATTGGTGCTTTTCCATGAGCAGTTGACGAGGATATGCCGGGTGTAGCCGGGGTTCGCTGCATGGTAGAGGGTTACGATGTGGGAACCGAAGGGGATCATACCATTCTCACCCCCGCATACAGCAGCGGAACACCGCAAGCCGTAGTTTCATTCACAAGCCAGGAGCGCACAATTGCGCCATAACGTGCCGCAGACGCTCTCGCGCCGCCGCTGCCGCTGCTTGATACGAAGGAAACGCTCACGCCATCGTTGCTCATGGAGGCAATTTCGCGGCCTGCCGCCATTGCTCCGGTGGATTCTTCGCCGGAAACTGCATTGATCATGTCGAACATGCAGAATTTGACGGAATCGCGTACCGGGGATTCATTTTGAAGTCTGCCGAAGGTAATACGGTCGAGGTGAGCACGGGCTTTCGCCTCAAGACGGGGAAAGGCGCTCTCAAGAGCGCCCCCGCCCATGCCCACGTATTCCTCATAGGTCAGATACATGGGCAGTCACCTGCCCGGATTAAGCGCCTGCCTTGTTAAGGACGGCGAAGGGATAGGGATTGGTTGCACCCAGTGCGGAAGCAGCCTGCGGCAGAGCCCAGCCCAGACGCATCACGAAGCGCAGCGCGGTCATATCCTGCTGATACAGGTTGTAGATGATCTTGCCATCGTTATCGGTGATAACGCCAGTGTTGGTCTTGGTGACAGTCATATCCTGACGGATGGAATAGACCAGGTTGTCCCAGTCACCAGCGATCAGCAGGGGGCCATCTGCGTTCATAGAGCCATTGCGGGGGAATTCGATGCGCTGGCCGTCCAGAGCGTAGGTGGTGCCGCCGTTCATGCCGTTGCGGAACAGGGGCTGACCGTTCTGATCGGTGATGCCGCGCAGGTGTGCACGGGACTGCATGGAACCCATATAGCCGTTGACCAGGAATCCGTCTTCCTCAACCAGGGAGATCAGGCCACCAGGACCCATGATATCCTTGAAGCCATCATCGGTAGCGGTTACAACATTGCCCTTGGCGGTTGCTGCGGTGACGATGCCGTCATCCCAGGATGCGGGCTTGTTGGTGCCGTACAGGATGGCGTTATCGATCACCTGACCGAAAGCCTGGGAAACCAGGGGGCGAATCTGTGCCCAGATATCGTATTCAGCGTCAGCCAGAAGGGCATCAGCAACAGGAACGATAACGGCGATTTCTTCGGCGGTGATGATCTTGTTGGTCCAGTCAACCTTGGTGGTCTGCTTCATACCAGTATCGCCATCAACGAAGTAGGCGTAGGGCAGGGAACCCAGAACGGGCATCTTCAGAGTCTTGGAAGACATATTGGGCAGGCGCTTTGCCAGCTTCAGGACTGCGGAATCTTCGACGATGCCCTGGATGATCTGGCTGGACTTTTCTTCGGGGATGAGAGCGGCTGCACCAGTGCGGGTGATCATTTCATTGAAAGCTGCCATAGGTTTTTATCCTTTCTTCCTGTCTTAACCGCGCAGGAAAGCGTTCATATCGAAGGCACCGCCGCCGTTGCCGGGGTTCTGGTTGCCTCCGTTGGGATCAGGGGAGTCAGAAAACAGGAAGCCGCTTGCTTCTTTCATCGGGTCAACCTGTTCCTTCAGGCCGGAAGTGATGCTGCCATCTTCTGCAAAAACGATCTTGTTGCGATCCAGCAGTTTGAGCACCATTTTTGCGTCCTTGGGGTTGTATGCAGCCAGTGCACTCAGAAGGGTTTCATCTTGCTGGTAGGCTTTCACCTTGGCATTTGCGGCATCAAGGCGGGACTGCACATCCTTGAGTGAATTGGCTTCATTGCGGGCGGTGGTCAGGTCGTTGGTGAGGGTTTCAAGCTGGGACTGCAGGCCATCGGCACGTGCTTTTTCGGTGGCTGCGGCATTCTGCTTGGCTGCTTCGATATCCTGGCCGTTCTGCTGCATCACAAATTCGATCTGTTCATCAGTCAGGCCCTTATTTTTCAAATCTTCGCGCTTCATCTGCGCTCCTTTCTCGCCTTACGCTGTTTACGTGGAAGCTCACGCGGCGTTTCCAATATCGCTTTGGATTGCGTTTAGGGCATAAAAAAACCGCCCGTCGGCGGCTTAATTATGCGGTAGGGGTTTCCTTGGGCTTGCGCTTTCGCGCAGGCTTGGGGGCGGATTCGGGCGGGACAGGTGCGTCCCTCGCCCGTGCAAGCGCATGCTGCACACCGGGCGAATTCAGAATGATGCGGCATTGCTTACGGTAGGCAGCATCATTCTCGCCTGCGGATTCTTCTACACGGGAAAGGTCCAGCAGGGCTTTGGAGAGAATTTGGATGGTGTCCATGTATTACTCCTTTCGGGAAATGGCATGAAAAAACCACCTTTTGTCAAGGTGGTTAAAGCTGCGCGGAAACTAATTATTCTGTGTTGGAAATGTGCTCGTTTGCCTTTAGGTATTCTACAAGTTCTTTCGAACCATGTTCGTAAAAATACTCCCAGTAAGCTTCATCTGGTATGATATCATCCGAATCATATAATTCAAAAAACTCAGCAGCAAGCATTTCGGCTTCTTTTTCCAAATGATCGGGCGGATCAGCAATTCTTGCATAAATCAATTTATCCCCATCCTTTCCAACCACAACCTACAGATTTCAACGCTTAATTTGTTTTCTTTTCCAGTTGCGTTTCTTTCCCAAGAATACGCAACCAGTTCGTCTGGATCTTTCCAGTCATCTGATCTGTTAAGTACGCCAACCGTATGATGCTGAAGGGCGTTAGCTTCCCTTGTATTCCTTTTTACACCGATGTTTTTCATAGCCTGCTTGAAAAGATCATCTGTGTCAATTCTGTAGGATCGGGTCGCAAAGTGCGCCATTTCATGGACGGCTGTAAAAAAAGACTGTTCAAGCTTTATCGTGTTGTTGATAGTGATCATGCTCAAGCCTGAATCATAAGAACCGAGCGCATCATTCTTGGGTCTTCCTTTTTTTATATACATTGGAAGTCTATCTAGTGCAAACGTTGTTTTCGCCCACAGTATTCCTTCAGCAATTTCTTTTTGAATATCTAGTTTGAACCCAGACAAATAATAATCAATGGGCGGAAGGCGATAATCATAGTCTTTTTCTCTTACAAACTCATCTGACAACGGCGAATACTTATCGCCGTAAACATCAGTATAAATAAAGAAATTGCAAATCTCTTCTGTGCTATTCAGTTTTTCGATAGCATCAGTTTTCAGATAACGGAATTTTTCTTCTCCATCCGCAGTATAAATGCGCATATAAGTCTTTCCATTACCTGTGTCAATTATACCATGTTTTAGTGATGTTTTCAACTGATCCGCAGGCTTTACAGCAGAAAAACCTGCTACGCGCATCCGTTCAGGCTTCTCCAGAAGCCCTGCCACATTGCTGATCTTGGAGTAATACTTCTGCAACTCCCGGATCATGGATGCACATTCGCGGCGGGCCACCATATCGCCGGAAGCCTTTGCCGCCACGGCAATATCCTTCTGATAGCGGATGGCGGTTTCTACGCGCCGCTGTTCCTGCGTCCATTCATAGCGGCTTTTGACAACACCGTCTATTTCGATGCGCTCCCGGCTGTACAGCTTGTACTGCGCAAGCTCTTCCGGGGTGTATGCAGGCTTACTTACACCGAGGATGATGTAATGCCAGGTGTGGCGGCAGTTCCACATGCCGAAGGGACGGTCAAGGATGGTGTTTTGCAGGTGTTCAAAATCCTTGATGGACATCTGCGTGCCCTGATATGGAAGATGATCCTCCGCGCAAAGCATGTGGGCAGTAAGCTCAATGCCGTCCGCGCCGAATTCCTTGCCCACCTGCCGCATAACATCCTGATTGATGGCGCGGATGCCGTCCAGTACGTTCATGCGTACTGCGCTGTCCAGACGGCGGGTATAGCCGCTGTTGGGATACTGAACGCGCAAGCCTTCCTGCGCAGCGGCCTTCATGGCGCGGCGGATAGCGGCGTTGTAATCCGTGATACCTGCCTGAACGGTCTGCACCGCCACGTCCACGGCATTTTTGTAGCCTTCGGACAGGATTGTGGTTTGGGAAAGATTCGCAAGCGCCTGCTTGGTGATCTTCGCCTGTGCCTTCAGGATGCGTTCAAGAGTGGGGTTATCCTTGATGCGCGGTGTGTGATCCGCAGCGAATACCTTGGCGGCAAAACGAAGATCGCTTTCCGCCACCTGCTGGAATACCTTTTCCACTTCGGAAAGGGGAGCATTTACCGCAGCGGCAATCTGCCGCTTGATCTGCTCCATGTTGTAGTTCATGCGTTTGAGCTCGATCAGGCGGTTGATATCGCTTGCGGACAGGGTACCGATATCCCGGAGGTGCTGGCCCATGCGGATCAGGTATTCTTCCGTGACTGCCTGTGCCCTGTGGCGGAATATCTGAAGGATTTCTTCAAGCTGTCGCTCGGAAAGCATCAGGCATCACCGCCCTCCGGGGAAACGGGTTCATCTTCGGTGTTATCAACGGTGTCGGGAAGCTCCATCTGCGCTGCGAAGGAATGTTCATTCTGGATGCGCTCGATTTCCTCTTCCTTCTGTTCCTCCGTCCAGTCAGGATGCAGCATGTCAACCTTGGTCTGAATGGAAGCGGCTCCGGCGCGTTCAAGCTGTTCAACCACCTGCGCAAGCTGGGAAATATCCGGCTGGTTGTTGGCGGGCAATACTACGGAGAATTCGATCTCCGGGTTGACAGCGGAGCGGAACACCTTCTTGTCAAGCCGCAGCATTGCGCGGATGACATCGTTGATGGCGTGCCACCAGAAGGTTTTCTTCGTTTCCGAAGTGCGGATGGACTTGCGCTCGCGGATGTTGAGCGCAGAGCCGCTTTCGGCGCGGCCTTCAATATCAAGACCAGCGGACTGCGGCGCATAACCCGCGAGGGAGAGAATCTGGCGGATCAGGTTTTCACAAACCGTGATGCGGGATTCAGCGCGGATTTCGGGGTTTACAACGGTGATCGGGCTGGAAGCGCGGTCGGAATCAATATCCAGTGCGGTGAAAGCACCCGTATTGTTGGAGTAAACCCAATCGCCGGGGCGGCAGTCTTCCGGGAACATGGCATCACGCTTGCGTAGGTATTCAGCGGGAACGATGACGGTGGTTTTCGTCATACGGGTTTCCCGCTGAATTGCACTGTAGGCTTCATCAAGGGAATCGAACAGGCCGTACAGCGCTTCGAAATCGCTGCGCCCGAAGGGGAGATGCGGGCGGGAGCGATTGGGCAGGATGTTGGGAACGTAGAACGCCAGCATAGTGTTGGTGCCGCTGTTGGCATCAGGACGGATGTTCTCTGTTTCCGGGATGGAATTGAGGGGCTGCACCATGCCCAGGTTGCTTTCATCGCCCTTATAGAGCTCGGAAATGATGTGTCCGTTGGGCAGGTAGGTTTCCTGCAAGCGCCATACGGTGCCGTTGCCTTCGTCCTCACGTACTCTGGTCCAGAACCGGATCTGAGTGACACGGTTGCCGATAAAGGTAGGCATGCCGGAATCAGCAGGAACAGCCATCAGCCGGGGAACGGTATCGGTTGCATCCCATGCCCACTTTAGGAACACCCCGCCGAATACACTTGCAAGTTCGGCAGCGCGGAGCAGCACGGAATAAACGCCCGCTTCCTGCATGATTTCATCAATGCGCTGCTGGGTGGCCTCATCCTCACAGGTGACTTCCGGGGACGCGGCGAACAGCATGCCAGCGGACATGGCGGCAAGATCGGCAGCAATTGGCACATGCACCTTGATTTCCTCACTGGATTTCCAGAAGGAATTGCTATCGCCATCGCCTTCACGGCGCAGCCGTGCGGGATCTCCGGAATACCATGCAGCAGCGCGTTTATAGTCGCGCCATAGCCAGTTGATCGGGGGGAAGGGGTTTTTCGCGGTCAATTTGCATCACTCTCCTGTTGATTTCACGTCTGTGGGCCATGAGGGCATAACGCAGAGCATCGCAGGCGTGGTCGTTGGTTTTTACAGGCTTATCCTCGCCGCGTTCCTGCGCCTTAGGGTCCCATGCGTAGCCCTGGATTTCATCAATCAGGTGCTTGCAACGGGGATGGATCATCAGTACGCCCGCATCGATTGCGGACGATACCAGTTGAATACCTTCCAGAACGGCGTTATCAGCGCGTTTGACGCGCAGTTCCGGGGCATCCTCTTTCAGTTGCAGAATAAAGCCCTCCGCCGCCGGGTCGATGACCACGGAATCCGGGGGAGGGCCTTGCTGTGCAAACTTACGCATGTCCCTCGCATACTGTTTGGGGCTTTTTGCGCCGCTTTTGTCTGCAATATGATAATATTCATCCAGCACCCAAATGCGCCCGTCATCGCCTACAGCGAATCGCAGGAACGCAGTGGGGTTGGTGTGTCCGATATCGGCTGCAATCCAGTGCATGTGCAGCTTTTCTGGCACCTTGTCGGACACATGCTTGGACAGGTCGAACATGGGATAGATCGCGCCTTCTGCTGCCACCCAATCGCCGAGGATGAAGCGGCGGTAGAAAACGCCCGTATACTCACGCTTCAGGTTTTCAATGTAATCCTTGGGCAGGGTGGTGTTATCATCCAGCAGGAATTTGGTGCGGTAGATATCAAGGCCGGGTTTATCCAGGAAATTCACCTTCAGCCAATGCCGCGGGGAATCCGGGTTGGTAGTGCCAAAGAGCTTTGCACCCTCCGTGGAAAGACGGGATAGCAGCATGGTGAAGAAATCCTCCGGCACAAGGGTCATTTCATCCACATAGGCACCCGAAAGCGTAACGCCACGGATTTTGTTTTCGCTGAGGGCGTTGGCTGCACCTTCCAGATCCACATTCCGCCCAAATATTTCTGCACGTTTTGCCGGGATCGACATGTGCATGTAATCTTCGCCCAGCAGCCCTTGCAGCGGCTCCAGACAGTTTCGTTTTAGGGTGGTAAGCGTTCTGCCGACCATCAGGTATTTGCCGTCTACGGGGCGCGTAGCCAACCACAGCGCCCACATAACGAGGGATGAAAAGGTTTTACCGGAACGCACGGAACCTTCAAGGATGTTGATACGCTTGAGCCGTCCATGCTTCCAGTCGGAGATGAACTCCTTCTGCTTTTCGGTGAAGTAAAACTCAGTCAACGTTCTTCACCGCCTCGATGATGGCTGCAACTGTATGTTCGCGTTCTTTTGTTCCAGGATCATGGGTTATCTTTTCTTTTTCGAATTCAAAACGTTCACGTTCAAGCTCAAGGTGGGCGGTTTGGATTTCTCTTTCATCGGCAGCAATAAGGCTGCGCGCATCGTTTCCTGTAATTTCCAGAAGCATTTGTGTTGCTTGAAGCGCAAGTCGTGAATCCTTACCAATTGCCATAGAACCTATGCGAGCCAGAATCAAAGTTTGTAGATCAGGTGATTCTGTATTTAAACCCAGCTGTTTAAGCTGTCTTATGGTTCCATCGCCAACCTCAGGTTTTGCATTAAGTAATTGCTGCGCCAGCTTACGCATTGCCACATTTTTGCTTTTAGCTTTCGCAGCATTGCGGGCTGCATTTTTCGTCGCGTCATCATCGGGCTTGAACCGCTTTCCGTTTTTTAAATTGTCAAGCGATTTTTGATTGACCACTATCTCACCTCGCCTCACCTCACATGCATGAATAATAAAAACGGCGCAGGTTTCCCCACGCCGCACGTTTCGATGCTATGAGTATAAACTAAAAGTACTGCACGTGCCTGCCATTTTTACCCGGCGCAGTCGTTTCGTATTTCATGAAGCACATAGAAGAACTTTCTGCGCATGCGATAGAATGTTCTTTCGCTGCATGGGCATCCGTCTGAGATGATCTTTTGCAATCCTTCTTTACGCGTTACTGCTCGAATAAGATAAGGCGCGAGGTCTTCCCCGGCAATCTTCGCAGCTTTATCAATCATGCGTATATCGCGCAGCAGGCGTTCTCTTTTATCAGCAAGGATTGCCACAGGATCGGACGTCCCACCACTTCCATGTGGCATAAACTGTGCATTTCCATCGCTGTCATACACGGGCTGCGGTGTTGAAATCCTGAGAGTAAGCATTGCGGCAGCTTCGCTGCGTTTGCGGTCATACTGGCGGCAGAAATAGTCCAATTCTTTATATTCATCCCAAGTTATTCCCCAAGCATCCAGGTTCACGCCACGATTACTTGCTGCCGTTTTGTACCCCTCCCATCTTCATACACTTATCATAGAATTTCAGTTCCTGCTTCATGCGCACGATATGCTTAGCAAGATCACGAGCGTGGGGGAGACCAGCATCTTTCAGCCGGTCACACGCTGCATTGATTTCATTCACAAACTGCTGGCGCTTATCCATTGAGCAGCACCGCCTTTTCCCCGGTGAATGATTCCCATCGGTTGATGATTACATCCACATACTTTGGATCATATTCCATCACATAGCCGATACGCCCATTTTGTTCACAAGCCATGATGGTGGTTCCACTTCCGCCGAAAAGGTCCATTACAGTATCTCCGCCCTTGGTATTATTCTTGATCTGATAATCAAAAAGCGGAATGGGTTTCATGGTAGGATGTTCTTTATTGCGGGTGGGGCGATCGAATTCCAGAATAGTGGTTTGCTTGCGATCTGATGCCCACAGGTGTCCTGCACCGTCTTTCCACCCATACAAGCATGGCTCATGTTTCCACTGGTAATCCTGTCTGCCGAGCACCATGCTGTTTTTTACCCAAATAAGCACCTGCCGGACTTCCCAACCCGTCATCTGGCACGCCATTCTGAAGATGCCAGCTTTTGAATCGGCGTGCCAGATATAGAATACTGCGCCGGGTTTCATAACAGCATCAGCGGCCATAAACGCTTCTGTCAGGAATGTTTTGAGCTCTTCATCGGTCTGTGCATCATTTTCGATTTTGAGTGCATCTTTGGTTTTACCCACATAATCCACACCGTAAGGCGGATCTGTAAGCAGCATATCCATAAGCGCACCGCCTGACAGTTTTGCAACATCGTCCGCCGATGTGGAATCGCCGCACATCAGGCGATGCACGCCCAACTGATAGATATCACCACGCTTGGCTTTGGGTTCCTCCGGCGGCGTGCAATCAAAATCATCATCGATGGCATCTGCAGTTACTTCTTTCCCAAAGTCAAATCCGAAATCAAACCCTTCGAAATCAAGGCCTTCCAGTTCTTCGATAAGCAGATCGGAATCCCATTCTGCGATTTCGCTGGTTTTATTATCCAGCAGGCGGTACTTGCGCTTCTGTTCTTCCGTCATTCCGGTGCGTATCAAAACTGGACATTCTTTCCACCCCAAGCGCTTAATCGCCTTAAACCGGGTATGACCTGCAAGGATCACCATGTTTTCATCTACAATGATCGGAGAGCAATATCCGCACTGTTTGATGGATTCCATTACGGATTCTACGGCGCTGTCATTTTTGCGGGGATTATTCGGATAAGGCTTTATCTCCGAAGTTGCGAAAGTTTTAATCTCCATATTCATAGCATTTGCTCCTTTTTCGTCGTTAGATCACTCGCACTCCATAATTCGTTTCATGTGTTTCGCGCAGTTCTCAGATCCAAGCAAGGCCTCTTCAAGTGTCATGCCGCGGGCGTTTGCAAATGTGCGTATTACATCCAGCAAATCGGCAACGTTGAAATCGCACTCATAGTGATGCGCTACTTTGTTATTTCCACCCACAGACTCGGGTGTATCTGCATTCTTTTCCGGCATATCTACCAAATCCGGGTGGGTGGTTTCCTGCTCCAGCGCCCAGAGGATATTCCATGCCGCTGCACGCAGGTGAGGTTCATCGGTTTCGCCCGTCCAGTATTTCTTCAGATGGCGGAAAGCGGAATCAATGAAACTATGCTGAGGGATTCCGCGATCGACATTGCGTTCCCCATACTTGAGCGCACCTTCTTCGCAGTGCTTGGCAACATCATGGATCGCATGCCAGGGGAGCAGGTCAAACCTGCCCTTGCCTGCATGCATGTCGCGCTGTGCCCCCGTGGTGAATTCGGTTCTTTCGCCGCTGTCTTTGATTGCCATGATTATGCCTCCTGTATACGTTCAAAGGGGTCTTTGAAATCGAGCTTCAGGCCCATGCGGTTCCACACTTCATCAATCGCTTCCACGGTGGAGAGCGTCATGGTGATGTGCTGGTCCAGGGCGTTGAGAACATCCGCGCATCTCTTGTGCCCGAATCCATAGAGATCGTTGAGGGCAAGGCATACACCTGCATAACAGCCACGCACGATGGGTTCAGCGGCCTTCTTGAAGCCATCATGGAAGCCCTTGTCGTAATTGGCCTGAAGGTCTGCAAGGGTGATGCCGTTACGCTGGAGTTCATCCATTTTCTTCTGCTTCACGGCTTCGATCTTGGTTTTTGCCTTGAAATAGCCGGACATGCGCAGTTCGGCGTTTTCCTTCTGTTCCTGCCGTGCATCTGCGCGGCGCTGGGCGCGGTTGCTCATGCTGCACCTCCGATGATCAGTTCTTCGGCATAGGGAAGGGCTTCGACCATGTTGCAGAAATCGTGCCATTCGGAGAGCTTGTGGTGCTTCCGGGCATGATACATGGCGCGGATCACTTCGTAGTTCAGTTGCACGGTAGCCCGCATGCGGTAGCCCTCCGGCAGCAGTTCGATGAGCGCACGCCAGTATTTCCGATCCTGAGTGCAGTTGAAATCCTGCCGCAGCTTTTCGAGGGTTTTCAGCAGCCCGCCGAATGCGCTGTATGCATAGGGGATTTGAGAGATGCCTTCGATTTCGAAGTCTTCCTCTTCGAAGGGCTTGACATGGATTTTGTGCATCTTGGAGCAGGAATTGCGCACGGTGCCCACCTTATAGGTGTCGAATTCGAACCACCAGGGCTGCATTGCGGTGATATCGAGGGTGACATTGATCATGCGCATGAACTTGCCATGATCAGGACCGCCGCGGCGCAGGTTCTTCATGAGCTTCAGGTCTTCCGGGCCTACGATGAAGCAGCCGCCGAAAGCATGGGCTTTGCCGCTGTCGGATTTATCCCAGGAATTGAGGGGGTTGCGCATGCCGCGAATCGCTGCCTCCCAGCCAGTCACGGCGATATTTTCAAACTGGATCATTTACTACCTCCCGGCGAATCGGTTCTTTGATACAGGTTTCATAGATCGGGCAGAAGAAGCGGTCACCGCACCAGTTTGCCCAGAAGCAGCGCCAGCACTTGTGGCCCGCGGGTGCGGAGCGATCTTGCGTGCGCAGTTCCTCCGCATCGATCAGCTTTTGCACAGCCAGGGCGATGCGTTCACACATGGCTGCGATTTCCTCGCGGTAATCCTTCTGGTATTGCTTGCGCCATTCGCGCTTCTCCGGGAGTTCCGCACGCTGGCGGTATTTCTCCCGGCACGCTGCACAGAGCTTGTACTTGTCCTGTTCTTCAACATCCATGCCGCACTTTACGCACAGGCCCAGTTCCCGGCGTGCATAATAGGTGCGCTGTTCGTATATTTCATAATTCAAGGATTTACACCTCTCCATTCCCAATGGCATGCCATGCCCTTGAGTTCGCACTTTTCATTCGGATGATCCGGCGTGTAATGGCCGCATACCCGGCATACATCCACGAACTTGCCGCCGCACACGGTGTTCAGGTCAGCAAGGAGCGCATCGCGCTGGGCGATTGCCTCCTTTACCATACGAAAGAAATCTACACGGAGTTTTTCGCACACTTCAAATCCTGCTTCGCCAATTTCACACTTGTCGCAGAATCCATCTTCAAGCATACACTTTCCGACAATTCGCATTGCACGAGTTTCCTGTTCAGTCATCTTTCTCCCTCCGATTTTCCGAGTAATCATCCGCATCGCTGGCCACCCATATGCAGGCAAGCATGAGGGCGGTCAGGAAGATGGCAGCGGCAAAGATCAGGGGCCACATTATCATCCCTCCTTCAGCGCAGCAAAAACACACTTGTCCGCAGCGAATTCCGCAACATACTTGATTGCGCTCACAGCACAGATGATATCTGCTTCAAGCTCACGGGCATCCTGTTCACCCTGGCCTTCAAAATTTTTACGGCGAAGCATGATCGCAAACTGCTGCCCTAGTTCCAGCATCGCATCTGCGATTCGCTCCCAATCTTCCTTGGAAAGGGTTACTTTATCGAATTCCATATTATTTCTCCTCCTTCGGTGCTTCCGGCATAACAACGTGCGCCCAATGTTTTCCAGTTATCGCATCTTGAATAGTGTGTTTTGAAACGCCGTATTTGTCGGCAAGTTTTTGAAAGCTGGTGTTATTTTGCAAACGTTCCTGCCGCGCCGAAATCACATCATCTTCAGTCAACCTTGCTCTGCCATTGCGAACTCCCTTTGGCGGCTTATTTCGGCCTTTTCTTTCGCGATCATCAATGTTGTCTTGCCTTGTGCCTACAAAAAGATGCTCTGGGTTTACGCAGCAAGGGTTATCGCATTTGTGGCAAACCTCCATGCCATCGGGTATAGGCCCTACAAATGTTTCATAAGATAGTCTGTGTGCCGCAACGGTTTTCCGCGTTCCGTCCGTTCTGCTGCCTATAATCGTTCGCCCATAACCACGCTCCTTGCGGCCTTTCCATTCCCAGCAACCAGTCCAGGGACGTACAATCACATTCAGTTTTATCCGTTCGGATATAGGCATTGTCGGAAATCCACGCTTTCTAGCTGAATAATCTGGAATCATTCAAGTCCCTCCGTGCTTGGCAGTGGCATCCAGTGGGTGACTTCGAGTTTGTCAGCATTGGGTTCTTTTGCTGTGTCTTTTATGTATCTGTAACCATTACACCAAACTGTGTACCATTCCCCGTCATCCAAACTGCCTATATACTGGCAGAAATAGCTTCTTGAAAACTCATTGTATTGCCCATAGAGTTCAGTTTCTTTCACAAGGATCAAGACTTCTTCAAGGTCATCGGGCAACCTCTCCTCCACGCTGATCCACTTGGGCTGGGCATCTTCTCTCACGGTATGAATACCGCTAAGGTAATCCTCGTTGATTGCATCAATCTCAGTCTTCAGGGATTCGGTCTCAGCCACCGCCGCATCGCGTTCGCGCTCAAGCTGCTGAACCATTTCGGTGAGTTCACCAATATGGTTTTCAAGCTGCTGGATAAGGGTGAGGGCATCTTTCTGACTCACAGGTATGCACTTGCAAGTAAACTCACCCATATCATACGGACAACCTTCGCAATTACAACCGTCCTCATCTTCGGAGCATTGCAGCAGCCCCCGCTTGATCTCTTCAGGCGTTTTCATCACTCCACCTCCTGTACGCCGCGCCATTGCCAGTTGCTCAAATCAACGCATGTGTTGCAAGGACATTCTGAATTGTCGCAGCCATTACACCCAAGCAATATCTCGGAACATCTGACATTGTGCTTGCAATGAGTGCATTCAAGCAAATTTTCCTTGTCTGCCCTTCTAAGCTGCTCCACCGCGGCGTTGCGTTCACACTCAACCGCATGCCGCTTTTGTACTTCCAGCAGCAGACAGCGTTCGTGGAAGTCCATCGGAATTGCATCCACAGCGGGCATGCTCTCAATTATGTCAAGAAAAGAATGACAAGGTTCTCCATATCGCTCTATCAGCGCACTCCTACTGATCAGGTCGTTATTCATCCTGCACCTCCCTCGCGTCCCCGGCCCATTGCTACGGCTTCATCATTCAGAATGTCTGCTATAGCAGCAAATATTGGGTAAGCTTGTGCTGGCACAACAGCGTTTCCTAAACATCTAAGTCTGTCCAACCGATTGGAAACCCCATAAGCCACTCTACCCACGCCGGGTTCAATTGACCACCGACAACGGCTGCCAAGTCTCCGTGCTTCTTGCCTGATTCGCTGCTCCCTCTGCTCCCGCCAACTCTCGGCGTCGGAAACATCTGAATGTACTCCTGTGGCATCGGCGCCTTTCCCTGCTGCCAAGCTTTGGTTCGCCCTTTTGTTCCTGTAGTTGCGGTTGGCGTTGTCAGCCACAAAGAATACTCGTTCGCGTCTGTGGTGCGCCCCGATAGCCGCAGCTTCATAATCAAAGATTGCACACCGAAATCCTTCACGCTCCAAGTCCGATACAATGTCGGCAGCGGCAATTCGCAGGATTCCAGGTACGTTTTCACCCACCACGAAACGCGGGTTAAGTTCTCTGATAACTCGCAACATTTCGGGCCAAAGGTATCTGGAGTCTTCTTTGCCTTTTTGCTGTCCGGCCACGGAAAACGGTTGGCAAGGGAATCCCCCTGAAATAACATCAATTGTTCGCAAACCAGTTTTTGCATAAAAATCCTCTCCTGTAAGCGTTCTAACATCACGCCACTTGGGCACATCGGGATAATGCTTTTTCAAAATATCATGCGGATAATCTGCAAACTCGCACTGGCCAACAGTTTTAAAACCTGCCCACTCCGCTGCAAGATCAAGTCCTCCGATGCCGCTGAATAAACTGAGGTGAGTATTCATTGCCCCAACCCCCAATTCACAAAGTACCAGAACTCCGGGCAGAACTTGCACAGCCCGACGCCGACCACCACGCCTGCCAGCCCGATCGCCAGCAGCATCAGCACGTCCGCAAGGGTGTCTTTCCAGTCTCTCATAGCTTACCTCTCTCTCATTTTGCGCCGCATCGCCTTGCAGCTTTGCTTTGCCTTGAATTCGTTCACGGCGTTGAAATCTTCACGATTCTTGCGTTCAAGGGCCTTGCGCTCTTCCTGCCGGGATTTGAAACCGATGTAATCCGGGCATTTATCATGGCAGGCGGGCGCACGCTTTCCGCATTCGAAGCACGGCCCTTTATCCCGCCAGCGAAGGGGAAGGCCCTTCTGAGGGGAAGGATTCATGAACGCCTCCCGGAGCCGCTGTGTTCGCGCTTGCCTTCGTAATACTTGCGCCATGCCATCCAGTTGTACAGATGGGCAAGGCCCATGCCCAGGGCTACAAAGCCGAAAGCCTGCCAAATGCTCATTTTTGCACCTCTTTCTTATCCAAAGCCATGCCCGCTTCATATTCACGATAGATTTGCATCCAATCATCCAAATACATGGTTACAAGAATGCGGGCGTTGTTCTTTTTGTGAAAAACTGTCGGAAACAAACCGCTTGAAGCAGAATCGCGTTCGGCCTGCTCCATCCATGAGTACAGGTACATTTTCTCTTGATTCTTTGCTTCGATGTGAATTCCCGGAAGCCCCACAACATCTGATGCATCGCCAGTTTTTCCGCAATATTGCGCTGTTCTTCTAGCCTGATACCCATAATCCCTGAATATGCTGGCCAATTTGAGCTCGAATCTGCGACCTTTTTCTCTTTGCATCTTGCTCATCCCGCAGCCCTCCCGGCTTCGATGCCAGCCAGCACCCGGCGGGCGTTTTCGATGGGCTTTGCGGTGTTCGCCGCACGTTTACGGGTTTCATGGATGAAATGGCGGATTTCATCGGGCTTATCGGTGCGATAATAGCCTTTCACGCCGTTCTGGCTGTGGGATACGATGAAGGTACCATCCACGGGTTCCTTGCAGCGCAATTCCGCGATGCGCTGGCGGGCGGTTCTATCGTTGCAGTTCCAGAGCCTTGCAAGATCACTGCGGGAAATTGCATTTTCGCGGCCTACGGGGATATCCTTGACGTTGTACATGAATCATCCTCCTTCCGTTTCATCATCGAGGGGTTCTTCGAAATCGGCATCTGCGTCCACCCATGCGGAGAAATCGCGCTCCGCATAGGCTTCGCAGCGGTCGAGAAATTCAAGATAATCGTTGAACATGATCAATCAAATGGAATAGATGGGTCGCTGTAGGAATCCTTTCCGTAGGTGGATTCTGTGCTGGGCTGCTGCTGGTAATTGAATTTCGCAGGCGCAGAATTTTGCACCGTTTTCACGAGCGGTTTTGAAGTCTTCGCATCGCCAACGGTTTTGAAGCCGCTGTCACGATACCGGGTGAGAATGGCGCGAGTATAACCCCATGTGCGCTTCCCGGCTGCGCAGGCTTCATCGATGGCATGGCGGATCAGTTCTTCCGGCAGTTCATCCTTGAAGGCCACGAACTCAGCCATGTTCCCGGCGTTCATCGCTGCAAGGTTATTCGCAGCGTATACTTCAACGGTGTTGAAATCATGTCGATCATCACCACCGCCTCGCGCGGGTTCGGATTCTGGTTCGGATTCTGGATTTGGATTCGGATTGGATTGGATTGGATTCAGGCCGCAACTTGCGGCGGCTTGCGGCAACTCGCGGTGAGCTTCTGCAAGTATCTCATCAAACGTGAATTTGCGCTTGCGTTTGAGGTTGCAGTCCGGGCATGTAAGGCGAAGATTTTCAAGAGTTGCTCTGCCACCCTGGTTGACAGGTACGATATGGTCTATGTGATATAGGCCAGTTGCAAGTTTTACAAATCGTTTTGCATCCTTGCATGTGGTCAGAAACTTGCCGCAGATTTGGCACTTGAAGCCATCTCTTTCGATGATTTCTGCCTTCATGTCAATGGATATAAACCTTCGTAAATACCAGTCGTTTATTTCCGTATCATCAGGGGCAGGGTGTTTTTCTTTACTGTCGCGCACACGCTGGTGTGTGTTCCAATTCGGGAAAACGCCGTATACATCTTTTGCACCACGATTACTGAACATGGTTGATGTGTAGAATTGAATCTTTCCAATACCACACAACTCAATCAACCCGTTTACGATATCTTCCTGAGAAACAATGTCCAGATCACGGGGATACAGCCTTGCAAGCATGATTTGTGTATCAGCGTTGAATCTGCCGTTGTCATCGGCGTATGTTATGAGCCGCTTAAAAAGGTCTTGGGCGAAAACGGAACAATCGTTTAAGGCGCGGCTTTCGTTGATCGTTTCCTTGATGATTCTGTTCGGCATATCATCACCTGAACCTTACGCCCTCGGACTGCACCACGTCGCAGCCTTCGGGAATTTCGCCCGTTCTTCTGAATGCTTTTTGAATGGCATTTTTGTCGATCTTCGGCGGCTGTTTGGTTGCAAATTCTTCAGGAACTTTCCATGCATCCAATACATCAACACTTATGGTTTTCTGTGTATAAAATAGTCCGATGGACGTTCGGATTTTATCGATGCCAGATAGTTCCATACCGAACAAAAGGGATTTTTTAAGGCGGTCAATTTTACCTAAGATCCCGTCTGAAGCCTTTTGAAGTCTGTCTGCTTCTTTTTTGAAAATGTATGCTTTTGAAGCCAGTTCAGCCGCTTCGGCTTTCATATTCTGCATCACATAAGCATAATTTTCGGCCTTTTCTTCTATGTTGGAAGAGATGCTTGCGATTTCTTCCGCCAAGCGTTCCGCTTCTTCTTCGCTTTCACAATCAATAAAAGCGGAAACCAAATCCAAATAAGCTTCGTTCAATTCGTAAAAGGTCATGGTGCACCTCCTTAGAAGGGGAGGGCATCGTCATCAACCTCTACGAATCCGGCACCGAAGGTTTCCTGAGCCTTTGCTACGGTTTCAGCGGCAGCAGGCTTGGTTTCGCTGCGGTCAAGGATTTCAAGGTTGTCGGCGATGATCTCGGTGACGTGGCGCTTGGTGCCGTCCTGTGCGTCGTAGGAGCGCGTCTGGATGCTGCCTTCCACGGCCACGCGGCGGCCCTTGAGCAGGTATTTGGCGGCGAATTCGGCGGTCTGCCGCCAGCATACAACGGGCAGGAAGTCTGCCTCGCGCACGCCGCTGGCGTTGGCGAAACGGCGCTGCACGGCGAGGTGGAAGCTGCACTGGGCGATGCCGGAGGTGGTGGTGCGGGATTCGGGATCGTTGGCAACGTTGCCGATCAGGATTACTTTGTTCAAGCGGATGCTCCTTTCAGTTTTGCAATCAGCTTTTCAGCGTTTGCGTAGGTAAGGCGCTCAAGGTTTAGGCCGTATTTGTTGATCATAGCTTCCATCTGTTCAGCCGAGGCATGATCTGCCAGAAAGTCGATCTGCTCACTGTCTGCCATGCGTGGGCCGGAGATGGGTGCGGGTTCGGGTTCGCTCTTTACAGAGCCTTGGGGACGCTTGGCAGCCGTACCGAAGCGGTACCATTCCTGGCCTTTGTTATCAACTATCAGCAAGCCACAGATTTCACGCCCGGCGTACTGGATTTCTTTTACTTCGAAAGACTGGAACCGATCTTCCAGTTCAAAATTGGAGCCCTTGGGTTTGGTGGGAACTTTGACGAAAATGAACGGCGAGGAATACAGTTCGCGGCCGATGCCCCATCGGAATCCGGCGCGTTTAAACGCATCGCTCGCTTCACCCTTTTTCTGGTTTCCTTCGCTGTCAGCGCGTGATTCGATTCCGCAGTCCCACTTCCATATCCAGCGGTCGGAATCTGTGTCGTAGATGCCGATGCCGCAGTACAGATTACCCTTGTGTTCGGTGTAATCGTTGGCCCAGTTGCAAGGGCCGATTACGGAATCCAGAAGGTCCATATCGGTGCGGGCGGTTTTGTAAAGGAGAAGTACTGCACCCTTGGCAGTGACTTGTTTTACTTTTACCTCTATCTGGTCCGCAGTGAGTAAAGGAAATGAGAAGTTCATTTTGCGGCCTCCAATTCCGCTATGCGCATGCACAGTTTGGTGTGCTCTTCGGAAAGCTTCTCGGCCTCGCGCTTGTATTCGGCAGCCATGAATTCAAGGGTGTCGATCTTCTGGCCAAGCGCCTTGATGACATTCATGAAATAATGTTCATCCATCTTGATTTTTCCTCCTTGGTGTGTTATGATCGGAGGTGAAGAATTTCGGCATTTTCCTTTCACCTCTCGCCGTCTGTGTTGCAGCACAGGCGGCTTTTTGCATACAGGGTAATCAGGCGGCGGTCACTGCTGTAAATCAGGCCGTCATAGTGCAGGATAACATCCTTGGATTCGCCAGTGTTGATGGAAGCGGCGCGGCGCTGGCGCAAGTGTTCGTTGTATCTGCGCTCACTTTTGATGAAATCCGCAACCTCTTCATCCCGCAGGCGATAATTGCGGCGCTTCATGCTCCCGGCAGGTTGAGTTCCTGCAAGCCCCACAGTTCGGTTTTGAGGTTGTTGATCTCATCGGTGTCATGGTGGATTTCCGTTTTGATACGGGCGATGAAGCGCTGCTTGGCTGCGATGTTTGCGGTTGCCTTCGCACTCAGTTCGCGGCAGCGGTTGATCTTGCGGACAAGGACGGCTTCTTTTTTTGCGAGGGCTGCTTCCTTTTTTTCGATCAGGGCGGTGAGTTCCGCGATGCGGGGTGCTACTTCAAATGCGGTCATGGGGATCTCCTTTCTCAAACGGCCCATTTGGTGCCGTTGCGTTCCTTGATGCGGCGGATGCGGGCCTTGTTTTCCTCGGCCCTGGGTGCGGTGATGTAGCGGGCGATGGATCGCACGCTGACCATCGTTCCGGCGCAGGCTTCATCCAGACGGCCATCCCGCAGCATCGAATTGATGCAGGATGCGCTACGGCTGAGGATGTGCCCGGCGGTGCGCTTGTTGCACACTTCGCCGTATTTCGCGACCATTGCGTCCTCGTTGAGCATGTTGTCACCTCGTTTCGTTTACAGATAAGTATTTGTCTATTACTGCCTGCAATTCATTGAGCATACATATTATGTTTCGTTCTTGCTCTATAGTTCCGCCTTTTTTAACATTAAGAATTCCTGTCGTGTAGTAGGAAATTCTTTCAATGGACAACAAGAAATCGTGAAGCTTTTCGGGCGGGATATGATTTGAGTATTTAGTTTTGAGCCTCCTTTTGAATTGATTTAACGCTTTGCGTGTAGCGTTAGTTTCAAAATTTGCGAACGTTGTTTCGCTTTTCAAAATAATGTTGCCACGATTCAAGAACTCTTCCATATCTCGAATCCTCGCACCGTAGGTTTGAAGTTTCGCATCTATTTCAATGATGGTTTTTACACCACAGTTCCTGAAAAACTGAAAATCGAATGCGGACAAATTTGAAACTTCTTCTGCGGTTTTTAATTTGTGTCGCAACAAGATGTTGGTTGCCCTAGTGCTCAACTCCATATCATTGACAGATATGGAGTTTAAATCTGTCAATTTGTTCATGTTGTCACCTCCTTATGCGCTGCGGGTGTCGGGGGTACGATCGAATAGGTCTTTCATTTGCATATCAGGAAAGAACCGTTCCTGAATAACACACACTTCTTCCCAAGTGAATTTAGTGCTTCCTTCCATTTTGTTTCTGAAGGATCGAGGGGAAATCCCGATTGCTTTTGCAATCTTAGATTTTGCAATTCCGCGTTCTGCGATCTTGTCGGTAAGGACGGGGTACTTAAGTGCCATTTCAACACCTCCAAACTGTAATAAAATGCGGTTCTGTATACAGAATACATCACTAAAGTGCAGTTGTCAATACCTTTTTGGGAAAAATATTTCACTAAAGTGCAAGAAAAGCATTGACCGCTGTATTTTATTGTGGTATACTCCTTTTCGAAAGGAGGATTTTTCCATGAATTATGAAATTATCAATACTAGGAAAAAGGTTTTAGGAAAAACAAATGCCCAACTTGCGGAAGAAACAGGCGTTTCATTAAGCGCACTTGAAAAGATAACAACGGGCAAAAAACAAAATCCAACACTTGATACTTTGCAATCAATAGCTGATGCAATTGGATGTACAATTGATGATTTCAGAGATAACCCCAGCCATAAAAAATCAGTTGAAGCAATGCGAATTGCGGAAGTTTACGATGATCTTCTACCGGAAGGAAAAGAACTTGTAGATATGGCCGTAAGATTTGCAGAAAAACACTTCAAACAACACTGATTTTCAGCCCTTCGGGGCTGTTTTTTGTTGTCTATGCAATGCGATATATGATATACTTGCGATAATTATTCTTTCGAAGGGGTGGGATCATGGCAAAATGCAAAGGGTGCGGAAAGAAGGGCTTGTTTTTAAAACTTCAAAGCGGGTTATGCAGCATGTGCTTAGAAAAACTATTCCCAGATGATCACGGTCCTTTCGGGCTAACAAAAGATATGTTCTTAAACCCAGAAAAATACGCCAAAGAAGAAAAACCACTGGAAAGAAATTCTGAAAACGAGATGCCGGGCATGGTAACATCTGAAAACGGAAGCTATGTACCATTGGATACTTTACCAAGTGTGTATGATGTAAACGGGATTAAGATTATTGATAATAATTATTATGAGATCACATCGGTAACTAACATCGATAATGCAAAAAACGATATTGAAAGCCTGAACGAATACTTGGTTAAAGCAAAGCGGGTTTGCAAAAGCATTCCAGAGTTTAAGTTCGAAAAAGAAAAACTCAAGTTCAAGTTTGTTTCAACTGTATTTGTAAGGGACTATTGCACGCTTTCGTTTTCGCCGCTTACAAAAACCGGAAAGGTGCCATCTCATCCGATTGTGCTGCATATCAACCAAGGAGAACATGTACACGGCAAAATTTTTTACGACAAAAATGGAGAAATAGCACGGGTAGAGATTTCAATATCGGTTGTAACGAAAAAAGCACTCAAACCTGCAGGCTTTAGTCAGGAAGTCACAATACACAAAATGGTTTGTACCAAGAAAAACGATAAATTGAGC
Source organism: Clostridia bacterium (assembly GCA_017481065.1). The sequence goes on from JAFUPT010000166.1 coordinate 36,509, forward strand.
ATTCGATTCATTTATAGAATCAAAAATGGAGAGAATAAGAAAATCTATGATAGTGAATCGATTTGACCCTCCAGCTACCGAGTAACCCTCGGTAGCTTTTTCATTCCAGCATAGCCGCCGCGAGGATCAGGCAGAAGATCAGCAGCCATTCAAACACCAGATACGCCAGCGGCATGATATCATCCGCCGTGCAGCGGTGCAGGCATACGAAGAACAGAATCAGCAGAATTATTCCCATGTTTCACCTTCTTCCTCTTCGTCATCATCTTCCATGAGAATGATAATGTTTGCATCGAGGTCCGCATCCAGGTTGACGTAGATCACCTCAAATTCCCGGTCGATCCACTTCAGCACCTTCGGGTGTTGTGGGCGGCGGATCGGGATTTCCCGGAACCGGGACAGGGAAGAGGGCAGCGGCCTTGCTTCCATCGCATCACTCCTTTCAATACATTCTGCGGATCATGGTGAGGTACTTATCTTTTTCGTTGCGCACAACGTGCATGGTGTCCGCCCAGGGTGCGCAGGACAGGTTCTTATAGATCACCTTCATCATCGGCACAACCACGGCGGCAATCTCCGGGGCTTCCGGAAGAAATACATAGTCTACATCATAACGGTCGGTCGGTTCAGATCTGCGCGGCGGGTGGGGGTTGCGGTTCTTGCGGGCCATGTTTTTACCTCCTTTATTGGTCATACCGTTGTGTTAAATCGCAAAAATACTGCGCGATATAATTGACAAACGCAAATATACTGCGATATAATGTAGAAAAAAAGAAAGGGTGATGTTTATTGGATGAGAAACGACAGTTCGCAAAGTATGTTGGTGAGCGTCTTGCGGAAGTCCGCGCTTCGATGACCACTCCTACACTTCAGCGCGAAGTTGAGGAAGCCATCGGCGTGAATCCGAACAACCTTTCCAACTGGGAGAAGGGGCATCATCCGCCGCCGTCCTTCCACTTGAAGAAGCTTTGCGATTACTACGGATGTTCGGCGGATTTCGTTCTGGGCTTGCGCCCGGTTCGTTACACTGTGCGCCAGAGGCGGTTGATTGATAAGATCGACAGCCTGGGTGACCACGAACAGGAAGCTGTTGAAGCACTTGTGGATAGCCTTCTGTTGGGGCATCAGCGTTCCGATGGCTGAAATTTACCACGCATCACAAAAAATGGCAAGGATATTATTTTATCCTTTGAGTACCATTTTGATACCAATTCGTACCATTTGGCCAACCAAAAAGGATATTATAATATCCGAGCTGGATAATTAAATATACTTTTTCCTCAAAAACGGGGCAAAAAAGGATATTTCTTTATACTTTTCCGGCGGATAATAAAATATCCAGTGTTTTGCCGGAAAAGGAGATGAAAATGCCTGAAAAGCTATTTGATCCCACGATTCACCAGAGCATGGAACCTCTGGAGGGATACAAATTTGATCACACGGCACTTGTAGCCGCATTGGATGTGCTCAAAAAAGAGCCTACAGAAAAGATGAAAGCATGGCTTTCTACGCACCCGGAATACAAGGGTTGGAACTGCGCAGCCCTTGCGGAGTATGCAGGGTTATCGGAAGCCACGCTGAAGAAACTGAAAACGGGGCAGATTGCTGATCCACGTGGAAGTACGTTCTGGATTTTGTTTAATAAGTTTGGAGTTCGGCCGCGTGACGTGCTCAAGTGTATCCCGGAGAACGTATGCAGTATAGAATGCGTGAATCAAACCCGCATGCAATGGAAAGCAGCCGTGCAGAAGATTGATGAACTGGAAGCAGCCCGCGCAGCAGATAAACTGGCATTCGATCAGCAGATGGCGGAAAAGCAAGCGAGGTATCAACGCACGGATGGAGTGATTGATGATCTGCGCAGGGATTTGAAGGTGATGCGCAGGTATAACACCTGGCTGATCGGCGCACTGGTAGCACTGGCTTCCGTGATACTGGTAATCTATATCGTATGGGAGGTTAGGAACCCGGATCAAGGGTTCACGGGGCTGATTAGGACACTTTTGAAATAAAAAAACACCGACTGCGCCAACAGTCAGTGTTCAGTACAGCATCGGTGGTGACGAAAGCTGTAGTCCGTCCGGGACATGATTATTATAGCATATTCGTCTCCACCTTTGCAATAGAAAGGTGGAGTTTTCCTTGGCAAAGAAACAGAAGTCCGGGCTTTATCGCACTAAAGTCAAGATAGGCGTAAACCCGGATGGAAGTGACATGATTAAATGGATATCAGGACGCACAAAAGCCGAACTGGAAGCGGAGCGCCGCCGGGTGGTGGAGTATTACATAGAAGGGAAAAGAACCGCTTCTGACAGGCAATTCGGAGCTCTGGCGCAGCAATGGTTTGCAGCGCTTGAAAAAGTTGTTGCACGTCAGGAAAAAAGCGAAGCAACACTGGAATCCTACCGTACGGCCTTGAACCGGGATATCCTCCCTGCGTTTGGTGATCGAAACATTCGGGCGATACAGGCTCGCGACCTTCAGGACTATGTAGACAAATACGCCGGGAAGTCGCAGACAAAGATTACATACATAACAGCTACCCTCAATGGAGTGCTGAAGCTGGCATGCACGGAGCGCATCATCCAGCGGAATCCATTTGAAGATGTGGAAAAGCCCGCAGCGAAGGAAGCAGCCGAAAAGCGTGCGCTTACTGAGGAAGAACGGGAGCAGGTGATCCGAGTCAGCAAAGAGCACCCCAAGGGTGCATACATCGCCTGCATGTATTACCTCGGAGCCAGACCAGGAGAGATTCGTGGTCTGCAATGGGGGGACTTTGATTGGAAAAGAGGGCTGGTCCATATCCAGCGGGACATAGATTACAAAAAGAAGGGTGAAAACAAGGTCGGTGCGCTGAAGAATACGAAGTCCAACCGATGGGTTCCCGTGCCGAAGGATCTGAAGGAAATCCTTTTGCCGCTTAAAGGCGAATACGACAGTTTTGTGTTCGTAGGTGAGCGCAACGGGAACCACCTTGCAAAAAGCACTGCGGACAGGCTTTGGATCGAGCTTATGAAGGAGTGCGGGATGGTAACTGCGCTTCCAACGGGCACAAACGGGTACAGAGAAAGCGACATCCGATCCAAGTATAAGGCCATCATAACACCGCATTGCATGCGGCATAATTATGTGACCATGTGCTGGGAAAAGGGTGTGGATGTATACACTGCATCAAAGCTTGTGGGGCATAAGTCCATAAAGACCACAATGGACATATACACGCACCTTTCGGAGCAGCAGATGGAGAAGGCCATCAAGGATGTGGCTGCTATGTTCGAATGAGCCTTGTGCAACTTTTGTGCAACTTTTATTCGTGAATCATAGCACACTATAACTCGAAAAAGCCCGTAAATACGGCGTTTTCAGGGTAATAAATTACTGATTTTTCTGACTTTTAATCAGGGAGTCCAGGGTTCGAATCCCTGATGAGTCACCACTCAAAACCCTTGAAAACACGGCGTTTTCAAGGGTTTTTCCTTTTTATAAAAATTATTCATAGATCGATTTGTGCAACTTTTGTGCAACTTTTTTTAAAAAAAAGGCCGGGGAGAAATCCCCGGCTCAATTCATTTTGCGATATGCTCCATATACCTGCGGAGCTTGTGGGGCTTGGCATCGGTGTCCATGAGGAAGTCCTTTGCAAGGTTTGCATAGAACTCCAGCTTATCCATGCCCATCTTCTTGGCGGTGTCGCAGTAATCCGAGTACATGGCGTTGATCGCCGTGTAGAATTCCCACTTGCCGCATTCCGGGCACATGGTCATGCGAAGCTGCTCAATCTGCTCAGGCTTGAACTTTTCGCCGCCATCCATCTTGCTGACCCACATGCGGGCTGTATGTTCATCTACAGGCTGGGACATTTCGCTGTGCATGCCGCCCATCATGCCGCCAGGGCGGTTCATTGCGCCTGTGGCATCGATGTTGGCGTACACATCACCGAACCCATACCTGCTGCCGCCGTGCATATTGGGGGGCATTCTGGCCCCATAGGGTGGATACCATGTCTGGCCGCGCATTTGGGTTTCATCATCGTCATCCTCCATGCGGCCCATCATGTAGCGTCCACGGCTATCCCTGCGGCGGCGTGATTCGGTTTCATAGCCTCCGCCCGTCATTTCCTCCGACCAAGGGTAATTGGTGTAATGACCGTTGCGGACTTCATCGCCGCCTTCCATGTATCTGCCGCGGGAATCACGTCTGCGGCGGTTTTCGGTTTCCATGCCGCTGTAATTGGAGGTGGTGGCATTGCCGTCCATGCCACGATCATAGCCGATCATGCGGCGATTCCCGCCGCCGTATTCGCTGCCGTTATTCTGCGGCTGGCGAATTCGATCAATCATCATCATGCGCATTGCAGGATTCATGGCCATGTTATGCACCTCCTTCCGCCGGCGCTACAGGTGCAGTACCGTCAATGGCGGCGAGGTTGCTGTTGATGGGGCAACCGATATTGCCGCAAAGACGGAAGCTGCCGCCCGTGGTGGTTGTTACGACTGTGGTTGCATAGCGTCTGCGGGTGCGAACCATTTCAGCGGTAACCGCAGAGCCGCAGCGGTTGATCAGCGGATAGGTTTCCGTTCCATCGCCGATGGTGATCACCACGGGCGAACCGATGGTGGTAGCCGCCGGGATCGTCTGGGCAAGTACCAGGCAATAGCGACAGCCATTGCTATAGCTGCCAGCCGGGATATTCACGGTAAGCACTCCCGCAGCGAAGGTGATGTCCTGCGACAGAATGAAGTTATCGCAGAGCTTTCCAACGCAGTTACACATTTGAATCGCCTCCTTTAATCAAGGCGGAGGGGTTACCTCCGCCCGAAATCACCCGTCAAGCAGGGAAAATGTCAGGTCATGCAGTGCAGCCGCAGCCACAGCCATTGCCGAAGCCGTTACCATAGCCGATACCAACGGGGTTGCCGTAGCAGCAGTTGGGATTCGGCACCACGTAGGCAGGAATCGGGCAATCACGGCCCAGGCGGCGGATCAGTTCAGCGGTCTGTGCTTCCTGATTTGCGGTGATGAACGCATTCTGAGAAGCCTGAGATGCGGCGAACTTCAGCGCCTGGTTCTCTGCGGTCAGGGTGGAAATCTTGTCGTTGACAAGGAAATCCATGATGCTGCGGGTGTTGGCGTTTGCATTGTCCGTAATGTCGCGGGCTACGTTCTGGATCAGGTTGCGGGTATCGCACGCCTGAGTGGCCAGATCATAGCGGACATTCTGGATTGCGTTCTGGGTGGTGCAGCAGCAATCGGAAATCTGGTGGCCGATGCCACAGAGGGCATTATCTACACCGTGGAAGCCCGACATGATGCCGTTGTTGAGAGCATAGGTGGAATCACAGATGCCCTGCTGGATGCCGCGCACGGCGTTTTCCAGGTTGTTGAAGCTGAAGCCGGAGGAAAGGTCTGCACGGGTGAGTACGCCGTTCAGAGCGCCGCCACCGCCGCCGAAACCGCCGCCAAAGCCCCAGCCGCCGCCGAACAGGCTGGCCACGATCAGAAGACCGATAAGACCACCCCAGCCGCCGCCGAAGCCAAAGCC
>JAFUPT010000167.1 GCA_017481065.1 Clostridia bacterium
CGAGGTGCTGGGCAGGCAGTTCCGCTGCACCACCGACGCGGGCGTCTTTTCCCGGGACGGCCTGGATATGGGCACCCGCATTTTGCTGGAAGCCCTGCCGCCGCTTTCCGGGCGCATACTGGACCTCGGCTGCGGCTGGGGCCCGGTGGGAACCGCCCTCGGAAGCCTTTACCCGGAGGCCGAGATTCTGCTCACCGATGTAAATGAGCGCGCCGCCGAGCTGGCGCGGCGCAACCTTGCCGCCAACGGCGTAAAGAACGCCGCCGTGGTTTCCGGGGACGGGTACGAGGCGGTGGACGGGCAGTTTGATTCGATCGTGCTCAATCCCCCCATCCGGGCGGGCAAGAATGTGATTTACGGCATGTTTGAGGGCGCGCTTTCCTATTTAAAGGATGGCGGCGCGCTCTACATCGTGATCCGCAAGCAGCAGGGCGCGGAGTCCGCCGAGCGGTTTTTGCAGGGAATTTATGCAAATGTGGAGCGGATTGCACGGGAAAAGGGTTACTGGGTGCTAAAATGCAGGAAATAACAACTTTCCCAGATTGACAAAATCCCATAAACATGTAATAATTAGATGATTGAAATTATGGTTATTTATACATAATCCAAATTTCTGTGAAAACGTGCAAAGGAGTGTATGCCAAATGCGCGGAGCAACGACGCCCTTTCTGGAAATGAAGGGCATCACCAAGCAGTTCCCCGGCGTACTGGCCCTGAACAAGGTTGACCTGGCCATCTATCCCGGAAGGGTGCTGGCCCTGGTTGGCGAAAACGGGGCGGGCAAATCCACATTGATGAAGGTTCTCTCCGGCGTGCATAAGCGCGACGAGGGCGAGATCCTTCTGGAAGGCAAGAGTGTTGAGATCAGCGGCCCCCTGGCATCCCGGCAGATGGGCATCAGCATCATTTACCAGGAGCTGAGCATCCTCAACAATGTAGACGTGGCGGAGAATATCTTCGTCGGCCGCGAAAAGCAGAAGAACGGCTTTGTAAATAAGAAGCTGCAGCACCAGGAAGCCAAGGCGCTGCTGGAGCGCGTGGGCTTGAAGATTGATACCCACACCAAGGCCGGCCGCCTTTCCACTGCCCAGAAGCAGATGGTGGAGGTTGCCAAGGCGCTCTCCTTCAATTCCAAGCTGATCATCATGGACGAGCCCACCTCCTCCCTGACGGACAAGGAAACCGCCATGCTGATGGACATCATCCGCAAGCTGCGGGACGACGGCGTGGCCATCGTTTTCATTTCCCACCGCATGAACGAAATCTTTGAGATTTCCGATGAGATCGCCGTAATGCGCGATGGCGAAATGGTGCAGCACATGATCACCAGCGAAGTGGATGAAGCGCAGGTGATCGCGGCGATGGTAGGCCGCAGCGTAAACGATATCTTCCACAAGGAAGAGGCGCCCATCGGCGATGTGGTGCTGGAAGTGAAGAACCTTTCCACCAAGAACTTTTTGAAGGATGTATCCTTCAAGGTGCGCGCAGGCGAAATCGTGGGCTTTGCGGGCCTGGTCGGCGCGGGACGCAGCGAGGTTATGCGCGCGCTGTTTGCCGTGGATCCCCGCGAGAGCGGCGATGTTTTCATGAACGGCAAGCCGGTGGAGATCAAATCCACCATGGACGCCCTCAAGGCCGGCATGGGCTTCGTGCCCGAGGACCGCAAGGAGCAGGGCCTGATTTTGAAGCAGACCATCCGGGTGAACACCTCCCTCGCGGCGCTCTCCAGCGTGGCAAAGGGCTGGTTCATCGATAAGAAGCGCGAAGTGGGCCTCACGGATGAATATGTGGCCAAGCTGCGCGTAAAGACCCCCAGCAACGAACAGAAGATCATGAACCTCTCCGGCGGCAACCAGCAGAAGGTGGTTATCGCCAAGTGGATGGCCACCCATCCCAAGGTATTGATCCTGGATGAACCCACCCGCGGCATCGACGTAGGCGCGAAGAAGGAAATTCACGCGCTGATGAGCGAGCTCGCCAAGCAGGGCGTAGCCATCATTATGATTTCCTCGGAGCTGCCCGAAGTTCTGGGCATGGCCGACCGCATCTATGTAATGCATGACGGCCGCATCAAGGGCGAAATTGACCGCGCCAACGCAAGCCAGGAAGCCATCATGAAGCTGGCCATTTCCTGATTTCGGAAGGAGAGTATACAAAAATGAGTGAAACTGTACGCAAGCAGAGCCTTGCCAAGCGGCTTTTCGGCGGCGCAAACGCCTCCACCATCACCATTCTGCTGATCTTCATCGTAATGTGTGTGACGCTTTCCATCGTGAAGCCCGCCTTCCTGGATTCCACCAACATCTGGAACGTGGCCCGTTCCTTCTCCGCATATGCAATCGCCGGCCTGGGCGTATCCATGGTAATCATGCTGGGCGGCATTGATATTTCCATCTGCGCAATCTACGGCCTTGCGGGCGTGGTTGCCGCGCTGTCCATCAAGGCAGGCGTGCCCGCCTTCCCGGCAATCCTGCTGGGCCTGGCCAGCGGCGTGGTCTGCGGCCTGTTCAACGGCCTGCTGGTGGTATTCTGCAAGCTGCCCCCCTACATTGCAACCCTGGGCACCCAGCAGATCTTCCGCGGCATTTGTTACATCACCACCAAGGGCTATCCCATCTCCGGCCTGGGCGAAGATTTCCTCTGGCTGGGCCAGAGCTACATCCTGGGCATCCCGATCGCGGTTTATGCAATGGTGATCATCATCGCGCTGTTTGCCATCTTCCGCAACCACACCACCACGGGACGGCGCATCTTTGCCCTGGGCGGCAATGAGGAAGCCACCCGCATCTCCGGCGTGAACACCACCCGCCTGAAGCTGCTGTGCTTCATGCTCTCCGGCATTACCGCGGCATTCGCCGGCATCATGAACGCTTCCAAGCTGGGCGTTTGCCAGCCCACCGCCGGCACCGGCTTTGAAATGGACGCCATCGCATCCGTAGTTATCGGCGGCAGCTCCCTGTCCGGCGGCGAAGGCACCGTGGTTGGCACCGTGATCGGCGCGGCCATCATCGGCGTGCTGAGAAACGCGCTGGTTCTTTTGAGCGTAGACAGCTACTTCCAGACCCTGATCATCGGATCGGTTATCATCGTGGCCGTATCCATCGACCAGATCCGCAAGTCCAAGGCCTGATTCCCTTGATTGAATTAACCTGGCGGAAGCCAGTTTAATTAAAAATGATTGGAGGTATACCCCATGAAGAAAATCCTTGTTATGCTCCTCGCCCTGATTATGGCCCTGTCCATGATCCCCGCAATGGCTGAAGAAGACATCACCATCGCCATGATCGGCCAGCAGCTGGGCAACGTTGTTTTCCTCGACGCTGAAAAGGGCATGTACGCAGCAGGCGAAGATCTGGGCGTAAAGGTAGAATGGCAGAGCCCCATGCAGGCTGTTGCTGAAGAACAGAACGACATCATGCTCAACCTGATCTCCCGCGGCGACGTGGATGGCATCGCCATCTCCTGCACCACCGGCGACGCCCTGATGGCTTCCATCAATGCTGCCATCGACGCAGGCATCCAGGTTGTTTGCTACGACGTTGACTCCCCCAACTCCAACCGCGAGTACTACATCGGCACCGAGAACTACAAGGCCGGTTACACCTGCGGCGAATACATGATCGACCTGTACAAGGATTCCGGCCTGGAGAAGGTTCGCGTTGCAGTTCTGGCTGGTATCCCCGGCGCCAATGACATCGAAGCCCGTATCGATGGTTTCGAGGATGCTACCGCCGGCACCAACATCGAAATCGTTTATGAGTTCGCCTGCAATGACAACGTAAATGAAGCCATCGACGGCGTAGAAGCATACTGCAACGCCAACGGCGGCGATATCGAAGCATGGTTCATGGCCGGCGGCTGGCCCTACACCGTAGACGTAACCGCCATGCCCAACACCAATGCATGGAAGCTGGCTGACCCGCTGCACAAGATCGTTACCGTTGACATCTTCCCCGAGACCACTCCCGCCTTCTTCGAGGCTGGCGTTCTCGACGTTGCAGTTGGCCAGAACTTCTACAACATGGGCTACTACTGCGTAGAAACCCTGACCAAGCTGATCAAGGGCGAAACCGTTGAAGCTCCCTTCGACGAGGCCCTGAATGCCCTGTTCATCAACACCGGCGTTCAGATCGCTACCATCGAGGACTACAAGGAGGTTCTCGGCGTTTAAGTTGAGAGCTTGGGGAGGCCTCAGGGGACGCTGTCCCCTGAGAACCCCTGCTGGGGCGCGGCCCCAGACCCCGCCAAGGGGAATGATTCCCCTTGGAAACCCTCGGAATAAAAAATGACC
>JAFUPT010000028.1 GCA_017481065.1 Clostridia bacterium
ACCAGCATAAGAGCCAGTACCAGTGCCAGGATCTTCTTCATGTGTTTTTCCTCCTAAAAATACTTTCTATGTTTAACGCTTTACGCGTTAACATCGTTTGAAGCAAGCATTCTAAACATATCACATTCTGTTTCCAATGTCAATCTAAATTTTATCAACACTTAAATCTTCTTTGAATCACAGAATCTGCTGTTTTTTAGCTCTTCTTGCGGTTGCGGATTACGTCGAGCCAGATCGCGCCGATCAGGATCGCGCCGGTGATGATGCTCTGCCATTCTGCGTTCAGGCCGATCTTGGGCAGGCCGTTCTTCAGCAGGGTGAGGATCATAACGCCCAGGAAGGTGCCGAAGATGCTGCCGGTGCCGCCGGTAGTGGACGTGCCGCCGATAACCGCGCCGCCGATGGCGTCCAGTTCAAGGCCGCCGCCCGCACCGGGCGTGATGGAAGAGCTGCTTGCGCAAACATATGCAATTGCTGCAATGCCCGCAAACAGGCCGGAGATCACATATGCCATCGCCTGGTACTTCACAACGTTTACGCCGGAGAGTCGGGCTGCTTCCTTGTTGGAACCGATGGCGATGATGTAACGGCCGGTATGGGTCTTCTTGAGAACGATGGTCATAATGACAATCGCTGCAATAACCAGAATCAAACCGATCGGAACCGGAACCTTCTTGCCGGCAGAATTCTGCACGAATATCTTGAAGATGGAGCGGAACCAGCCGCCGTCAGAATTACGGCTCGGCCAGGTAACGGAACCGCCGCTGACAACGGAGCCCAGGCCGCGGGTCGCGAGCATGGTGCACAGCGTCGCAATGAACGCGGGCAGGTTCATCTTCGCAACCAGGAAACCATTCAGGCAGCCAAAGGCCAGCCCCAGCAGGATGCAAATCAGCATGCCCAGCCACACGGGCGCGCCGTTGGCAATGCAGAAGCCGCCGATCAGGGCGTAGCACACCGTGCCGGTACCGATGGACAGGTCGTTACCGCCGGAAATCAGACAGAAGGTAACGCCGATGGCCATGAACATGAAATAGTAGAACGAATCGAACAGGGTTACGATCGTAGCCCACTTGCGGAAGATGGGGCTTACGATCGAAAAGAACGCAGCCAGTGCAACTGCAACCGCAAATACTACGATCATCTGGGTATTGATCTTGCGGGAAGACACATTATTCTTTTTCATCTGAACAACCTCCTTCTCGCTCTATCAGCTCTTACGCTTGCTGCTGCGAACGTCCGCATAAACAGCCAGCGCAACGATGATGCCGGTGATGATATACTGCCAGTCCGGGCTCAGGGTCAGCACGCCGCCGGCCAGCGGGATCTTGACAGCGCTGATACCTACGCGCAGCAGGGCGATAACGATGATGCCGATGAAGCTGCCGGAGATGGAAGCAATACCGCCGGACATGGAAGTACCGCCCATAACGCAGGCCGCGATGGCATTGTTGTTAAAGGTATCGCCGCCGGAGGTGGTCACCTTGGTATTAACTGCAACATACATGATGGCTGCGATGCCTGCCAGCAGGCCGCAGATCACATAGGCCAGGGCTTCCCAGCCGCGGGTATCTACGCCGGAGAGGCGCACCGCTTCACGATTGTTGCCGATGCAGCGGATGTAGCGGCCGGCGCGGGTCTTGTTCATAACCACCGCGCAAATGATGGCAACCACCAGCAGCACCACCAGGCCCACCGGGAAACCATTATAGGTTGCCAGGTTGCGGTACCAGCTGTTGGGCTGGCCGGAGCTGGGCCAGCTTACGCCTGCGGAGCGGGTTGCCAGGGCGCCGATGCCCTGTGCAATACGCATGGAAGCCATGGAAGAAATGAAGGAGGGCAGCCGCATATAGGCAACCATGATGCCGTTGAAGCAGCCGAAAACCGTGCCAACCAGGATGCAGATGATCAGGCACAGCCACAGGGGCCAGCCATGCACCACCAGCAGCTGGCCGGAAACCAGCGCGCAGCAATACATTACCGGGCCGATGGAGAAGTCGATACCGCCGGTGGCGATAACGAAGGTTACACCCAGGGTAAGGAAGCCCATGAAGTACACGTTGTTCAGCGTGTTCATGATATCCGATTTGCCGAGCCAGCGGCCGCTGCCTGCGGAGAACAGCAGGTACAGCAATACCAGCACGCCGATCAGAGCAACGCGGTTGAGGCTAATCTTTTTCTTTTTCAGTCCTTGCATGATATCCCTCCTCAAACAGCGCGGGTCGCGGCATGCATGATCTTCTCCTGCGATGCCTCGGCAATGTCGATTTCTGCCGTCTTCTTGCCCTCGCACATTACGACGATGCGGTCGCTCATGCGCAGGATTTCCGTCATTTCAGAGGAGATCATGATGATGGACTTGCCCTGTGCAACCAGTTCATTCATCAGCTGGTAGATTTCGCTCTTTGCACCAACGTCGATACCGCGGGTGGGCTCGTCGAAGATCAGGATGTCGCAGTCCTTGATGAGCCATTTGGCCAGAACAACCTTCTGCTGGTTGCCGCCGGAGAGGTTCATCACCAGCTGCTCGGTGCTGGGCGTCTTGGTATTCAGGCGCTTGATGTAGTCCTGGGTTGCCTCGGTCTCCGCCTTCTTGTCAATGAACAGGCCCTTCACGAAATGCTTCAGGTGGGCCATGGTGGAGTTGTCCGAAACGCTCTTGCCCAGGATGATGCCGTAGCGCTTTCTGTCCTCGGAAAGGTAGCCGATGCCCAGGTTTACCGCATCCTTGGGGGAATTGATGGTAACCTTCTGGCCGTTGATATAGATATCGCCGCTGGTCTTGGGGTCAGCGCCGAAGAGCGCGCGGGCAGTTTCGGTGCGTCCTGCGCCCATCAGGCCGGAGAAGCCCAGGATTTCGCCCTTGCGCAGCTCGAAGCTCACATCCTGAACCATCTTGCCTGCGTTCAGGTGCTCCACCTTCAGAACCACGGGAGCATCCTTGGCAACTGCGCTCTGGGTCTTGGGATCTTCGTAGATTACACGGCCGACCATCATGTTGATGATATCGTCCTTGGTGCATTCCGCGGTGATGAGGGTGCCCACATACTGGCCGTCGCGCATTACGGTAACGCGGTCGGTGATCACCTTGATCTCGTCCATGCGGTGGGAAATGTACACGATGCCGAGCTGCTGCTCGCGCAGGTCGCGGATGATCTTGAACATCTCCTCAATTTCCGCCTCGGTCAGGGCGGCGCTGGGCTCGTCAAAGATGATAACCTTGGCCTTGTGGGAAATTGCCTTTGCGATTTCGCACATCTGCTGCTTGCCGACGGTCAGGTCGCCCATTCTTGCGGCCGGATCGATATCGATGTGCAGCTGGTTGAACAGCTTGCGCGCTTCCTCGTTCATCTTTGCATCGTCAATCAGCTTACCCTTGGTAAACTCGCGGCCGATGAAGATGTTCTGGGCAACGGTAAGGTGGTTCATCATGTTCAGTTCCTGGTGAACGATCACGATACCCGCATCCTGCGCTTCCTTCGGATTGTGGAATTCAACTTCTTTTCCTTCGTAGTTGATGCTGCCCGCATCCTTGGAATAAATGCCCGTGAGGACTTTCATCAGCGTGGATTTGCCGGCGCCGTTTTCACCCATCAGCGCATGTACTTCGCCGCGGCGCACTTCCAGATCAACATGATCCAGCGCGTGGACGCCCGGGAAAGATTTGTCGATACCTTTCATCGACAAGATTACATCAGGCATATAGACTCCTCCATTCCGCCATGATTTACAGTGAATTCTCCTCCCGCCGTTCCCATATGCGCATTTGCGGCTCCTGTGCCGCAAAGCCAAAGGCATTTGGAAACAAATATGCGAATAGATATAATTCCCTCTGTATGCTACTTTATATTTTAACTGATTTCTAGCATTTTGTAAACAACAAATATTGGCGAAAAACCCCTTTTCAATCGTCCAAAAGTACGCTTTCCATTTCTTCCGGCAAACAAAACAACGCGCCCCGCATAGGCGGTTGTTCATAAAACTGTTTCCAGCAAAAAGACCAATAACCAAATGGAATGGGTACGGCAGATGAACGCTTACAAGGTACAGGCAGAATCAATTGTGAAGTTTGAGCTGATTTATGATTGAGAGTTTACAACCGCTATCTTGAAGTTGCCACACTTTTGGAACAAAATATATCCGAGAAAAATTTCAAACAGCGGCGATCTGGCTAACTGCCAAGTCGCCGCTGTTCTGCTGAACAACTTTTTGGTGTTTTTTCAAAAAAGTTTGTAACGAATTTTGTTATTATCAATCTTAATAGCGAGGAGGTGAGATAGTGGGAGACTTTGAAAAAATATACCAAGAACAC
>JAFUPT010000168.1 GCA_017481065.1 Clostridia bacterium
ACCCGCAAAAGGGCGTGACGCCCTTTGGAAACCCCAGTATACAAAAAAGCCCAAGCGTTCGATACCATAAATCAAAGTATCGGGCGCTTGGGCTTTTTCCGGGGGAAAAACAAAATCCCGATTCCTTTTCAGGAACCGGGATGAATCAGTTATGGCTGATTAGATCTCCTCGATCTCGCCGGGGATATCGAACTCGTCAGCTTCCGGAACGGAATCCAGAGCTTCGTCCTCGAGAACCTCGCGGATGGAGAGGGAGATGCGCTTGGCTTCGGTATTGACATCCAGAACCTTTACGCGAACAACGTCGCCAACGTTCACAGCGTCTTCAACCTTGGCAATGCGGGTGAGGGCGCACTGAGAGATATGTACCAGACCATCGAGGCCGGGCTCCAGCTCTACGAAAGCGCCGAAGGTGGTGATACGGACAACCTTGCCCTCTACGACGGAACCAACGGGATACTTCTCGCCGGCAACGGTCCACGGACGGGGCAGGGTCTGCTTATAGGACAGGGAGATGCGCTCGCGCTCGGGATCCACGTTCAGGATCTTCACTTCGATCTCCTGGCCGACTGCTACGACGTCAGAGGGATGCTTTACGCGGCCCCAGGACAGGTCGGTAACATGTACGAGGCCATCGATGCCGCCGCTGTCAACGAACGCGCCGAAGTCTGCCAGACGGCGGACGGTGCCCTTAACAACGGTGTTGGCTTCGAAGGTGTTCCACAGTTCCTTCTTGCGGGCGGCTTCTTCCACCAGCAGAACGGCCTTGCGGGAAGCAACGATGCGCTTCTTGGTCTTGTCGATCTCGATGATCTTCAGGTTCATGGTCTGGCCAACGAACTCTTCGATCTTCTCAACATAGCGCAGGGACAGCTGGGATGCGGGAATGAAGGCGCGGATGCCCATAACGTTTGCCAGCAGGCCGCCCTTAACGGCTTCCTTGCCAACGCCCTCGACGAACTCGCCGGCTTCATGCTTAGCGACTATCTCTTCCCAAGCCTTTCGGTCGATGATGTTCTTCTGGGAAAGCATAACGTTGCCTTCGCCGTCGTTTACCTTCACGACCTCAGCTTCGATTTCGTCGCCGACCTTGACATCGGTAGAGGAAAGATCAGACTTCTTTACGAGACCGTCAGACTTGTATCCAACGTTGACGCATACTTCGTCTTCGGTGATCTGCACTACCGTACCAGTGACGATCTGGCCGGGGCGGAGCTGAACAAGCGTGCTCTCAACGTCTTCCATGGTCATAACAGCCTGTTCCTGGGTTTCTTCGGTGATAACTTTCTTCTCGATGTCGTTCATTCTTGCAACAACCTCCTTAATTATACAATCCGGTGTGGATGCACCGGCTGTAATCCCGATGATGCCGGAAGGGGCAAAGCCTGCGCCCTCGAGCTCCGCCGCCGTTTCGATGAACAGCGTGTTTTCGCAGCTCGCCTTCGCCAGCTCATACAGCTTTGCGCTGTTGGAGCTCTGCTTCCCTCCGACTACGATCATTACATCTGCTTTTGATGCGATTTCCACCGCTTCGGCCTGCCGGTCGCGGGTGGCCGGGCAGATCGTGGCCCGGATATCCATTTCGCGTATCTTTGTTTTCAGCAGCTCGCAAAGTTCCTGAAAGCGGGCCTCCACCATCGTGGTCTGGCTCACAACCAGCGCCTTTTCCATCTCAGGAAGGGCCTCAACGTCCGCCGCGCAGTTCACCGCGCAGCCCCGGTCCGTCCAGCCCAGTATGCCGGCAACCTCAGGATGCTCCTTCTTGCCGATCACGATCACCGGAACCCCTTCCTCCGATGCCCTGCGCGCCATTTCATGTATGCGCGCCACGAAGGGACAGGTGGCGTCCAGTATCTGGCATTCCCGCGCCTGCAATTCTTCGATTTCCCGCCTGCCCACGCCGTGGGAACGGATAACCACCTTTGCACCCCGGGGAACCTGGCCGGTGTTTTCCACGCTCACCACGCCATCCCGCTCCAGGCTTTCCACCATTTGCGGGTTATGGATGATGGGCCCCAGCGTAATCGCCGGCGCGGCTGCCGCCGCAGTGTCCACCGCCCTGCGCACGCCGAAGCAAAAGCCGGCGTGGCGCGCCAGTATCGTCTTTGCGATAATCAGCGACCTTCTTTCCAGAACAAAGCGAAAGCAAAAAACAATTTCCGCTAACTCCGTTATTTCGCTAGAGCCAGCGGAAATCCTGCTTGATTATTCTCAATTTACTGTGAATTTACGTTAAGATTTGATGGCGGCAGAAGGATTTTTATTTCAGTCCCCAAACCGCGTCCGCAATCCGGGCCGTGGCGGCTTCCAGGGTGTCGTGGTCGCAGCGGCGGCCGAAATCGCTGAAATCAATGGGCGCGCCGAATTTCAGATCAATCCTGCGAAACAGCTTGTATGGCCCGCCGATATAGCAGGGAATCACCGGCACGCCGGCGCGCAGCGCAATCATGCTTGCGCCGGGCAGCATGGGCGTGGGGCTGTTGTCCTTGGAGCGGGTGCCCTGGGGGAAGATGCCCATGCCCTGGCCCTCCTTCACCAGCTGCAGCGTGGTGCGCATGGCGGCGATATCCGCGTTGCCGCGGTCGATGGGCACGCCGCCCAGGCAGCGGATCAGGTATCCCAGCAGCCTGTTGGAAAACAATTCCTTCTTCGCCAGGAAATACATCCTGCGCTTTCTCGGCAGCTGGGCGGATACATACAGCGGGTCCCATGCGGAAAGGTGGTTCACGCACAGCACAAAGCCGCCCTCCCTGGGCACATTTTCCAATCCGGTCACCCGGCAGGGAATCAGCAGGTCAAAGCCCACGTGCATCACTGCCCACACCACATTGTACAAGCGGTTTCCCTTTGCCATTTGTCTCTCAGCCTCCGATGGCTTGGCGGGCCAGCCGCACCACAGCGGCGATCGCCTGCGCAAGCGTCATGTTGGATGTATCCACCAGCACCGCGTCCTCCGCCTGCACCAGCGGGGAAGCCGCGCGATGGCTGTCGTTGTAATCGCGCTCCACAATATCGTCCAGCACTTCGTGGAACAGCGGCATTTCGCCCTTGCCCCGCAGCTCGGAATACCTGCGCAGCGCCCGCACCTCGGCGGAAGCCGTGATGTACAGCTTCAAGGTCGCGTCCGGCAGCACCTTCGTGCCGATGTCCCGGCCATCCATGATGATGGATATGCCCTTCGCCGTCTCCTGCTGCAGCCGCACCAAATATTCCCGCACCTGGGGAATCGCGCCCACGGCGCTCGCCGCCATGCTCGCTTCCGGGGTGCGGATGGCTTCGCTCACATCCTCGCCCTCCAGATACATGCGCTGCTTGCCTTCTTCAAATTTCACGGCGATCTTCACGCCGTCTACCTGCGCGGCAATCGCCGCCTTGTCCTCCAGCAGGCCCCCGCGCATGAAATGCAGGCCCACCGTGCGGTACATGGCCCCCGTGTCCAGATACATGGCGCCCAGCTCTGCCGCCGCAGCCTTCGCCACGGTGGATTTGCCCGCGCCTGCCGGGCCGTCTATTGCGATGGAAAAGATTTTGTTCATGACGATTCCTTTCGGGGAGGCGCAAGGGGGACCCTGTCCCCCTTGACCCCCTGCCAAAGGGAATGATTCCCTTTGTCGGCGGCGACACACCGTAGGTGTGGGGCAGCCGACAAGAGAAATCATTTCCCCTGGCAGGGTTCTTAGGGGCAGCGCCCCTAAGCGTTTCCCCAGCGTTTCCTCCGCCTTATTCGATATTCCCGCTTGCCAGCTCGGCAATTGCGTGGGCGTAAATCTGCACAGCCTTCATCATGTGCTCGATATCGATATATTCATCGGCGATGTGGCAGCAATCCTCCTGGTCGGGGAACACCACGCCGAATGCCACGGTGTTGGGCATCATGCGGGAATAGGTGCCGCCGCCGATGGCGAGGGGCTTGGCGTTGGAGCCGGTCAGCTCGTTGTAAACCTGCAGCAGGCCGCGCACGATCTTGTGCTCAGCGGGCACATGCAGCGGGGTATGGCCGCCGATGCGCAGCACGCTCATGCCGTAGGGGGATACGGACATGGCGATATTGCCCATGATTTCCACTTCGTTGGTGCACAGCGGATAGCGGATATCCAGCGTGGCGGAAAATTCCACGCCGTTCCAGCGCAGTATGCCCAGGTTGCAGCTCAGGTTGTGGGAAAGCGCATCATCGCATTTGATGCCCAGGCTCTTGCCGTCGGGCTCCATGCCGATCTTTTCCACCATCATCTTCACTGCGGGGCAGATGGCCTTGCCCGCGCCGATGGCGTCGATGCAGCGCAGCAGGATGCTCGCGGCGTTCACGCCGTTCTCCGGCAGGGAGCCGTGGCTCAGCACGCCCTCGGTGGTGATCTCGGCGCGCGCGCCCTCGATCTCCTTCACATACACCTTTTCGCCGGATTCTGCGGCAAACTTCTTTACAGCGGCCTCCACCGCGGCGTAGCCCGCCTTTTCGGTGGAAACAATGCCCTTCGCAAATGCCGGCACCACGTTCGGCCGCTCGCCCGCGTACAGCTCCAGCACCGGGATATGGGCTTCGCATTCGCCCTCTGCGCGGTATTTCAGCTCTACGTTCACGCCGCCCTTTTCAATGTTGATCAGCGGGAATTCCGCATCCGGGCTGAAGCCGTAGTCCGGCATCTTCAGCTTGGAAGCGTAGTAGCGCATATCGCTCATGCCGGTTTCCTCGTCGCAGCCGAGGATCAGCCGCACGCCGTCCTTCAGCGGCACGCCGCAGTCCCGCACGGCGCGCATCGCATACAGCGCGCACAGCGCCGGACCCTTGTCGTCGATCGTGCCGCGGCCGAAGATCTTGCCATCGGCAATCTCGCCGCCGAAGGGATCGTGGCTCCAGCCCTCGCCCGCCGGCACTACGTCCAGATGCGCCAGCATGCCCATGGTCTGCTCGCCGCTGCCCATGGAAATATCGCCGGCGTAATAATCAATGTTCCGGGTTTCAAAGCCGTATTTCCGGGCAGTCTCCAGCGCCACATCCAGCATGTGCGCGTTTGCCTCGCCAAAGGGCTTGCCCTCAACGGGCGCCGCCTGCACGCTGGGGATGGATACCCATGCCTGAATATCGCGGATCAATTCGTCTTTCAGCTCCATTACCCGCGCGTCGATCTTGCCGTAATCAATGAACATGCTTTACCTCCAATTATATAAAGGATGAAATCCCATTTACTTCCATTTTCTATTGTGGCATTTTTTGGGTGGTTTGTCAAGGCAGGGGACTCTGCCAGAGGACGCTGTCCCTTTGGAAACCCCGGTAAGCGCACTTCGTGCGCTGAGGGGAATATTAGAAGGACCTCCTAGGCTCCCCTGTGCAAGGGGAGCTGGCCCGAAGGGCCCGAGGGGTTGTTATATCTCAGCGGCGGGATGAGGGCATCCCGCCCTACGATTCCATTTCTAACGAAGAATTTCCTTCTGCGGGCGATCACATAGGATCGCCCCTACATTTCTTTTCTCCTGCAAATCGTGCCGCTGTCCGGCGCGATTTGCCTTTCAGAGGGGTCCAGGGGAAATGATTTCCCCTGGCGGGGTTTTAGGGGCGGAGCCCCTAACGTCCCCCCCGGAACGTTACTCCTCCCCGTCTCCCGCGTGCAGCATGGCGTATACGTTCTCTGCGGCAGCCCTGCTCATGCCGGGCGCGGCGGCGATTTCCTCCACGGAAGCGTTTTTCAGCGCCTCCACGGTGGCAAAGTGCTTGAGTATGGCCTTCTTGCGCTTTTCGCCGATGCCGGGCACGCCGTCCAGCCGGGAAGAAACGCTGGCCTTGCTCCTGAGCTTCCTGTGGTGGGTGATGGCAAAGCGGTGCGCCTCGTCGCGCAGCCGCTGGATCAGGTGCAGGGCGTTGGAATGCCGGTCGAGGAAGATCGTCTCATCCGAATAGGGCAGCACGATCTCATCAATGCGCTCTGCGAGGCCGAACATGGGAATATCCAGCCCCTGCTGGTGCATGGCGTCCATGGCGTAGGAGAGCTGGCCCTTGCCGCCGTCGATCAGGATCAGGTCCGGCAGGTCGGAAAATTTGCCGCCTTCAAGGTCGAGCCCGGCCTCCCTGCGCTCCTGAATCTCCCGCAGGCCGTGGCTTAAGCGCCGGGTCATCACTTCAAAGTGGGAAGCAAAGTCGTTCGGCCCCTGCACGGTCTTGATGCGGTAGATGCGGTACTGGTCCTTCCGGGCAACGCCGTCGATCATCACCACCTGGCTGCCCACGCTCAGCGCGCCCTGGGTGTTGGAAATATCAAAGCCCTCGATGCGCCGGGGCACGAAATCCAGCCCCAGCACCTCGGCCAGCTCCTCGCATGCGCCGATGGTGCGGGCATAGCTGGAGGCCGCCTTCTTGTCCATCTTCTCGGCCTTGTCCCGGGCATTTTTCAGGGCCATGCGGATCAGCTTCACCTTGTCGCCGCGCATGGGGTTGAACAAATAAACCCGCCGCCCGTCCAGCTCGGTGAGCAATTCTTCGATCACCCGCTTTTCCTTTGGATCGGCGCTGAGCAAAATTTCATGGGGCGGCAGGTTTTCCGCCGAATAATACTGTAGCATGAACTGGGTAAGCACCTCGCCGGCTTCCTCGTCCCCCGCGCCCTCCAAGGTGAAGGATTCCGATCCGATCAGCCTGCCGGTGCGGATGTAGAGCATTTCCACCAGCGCGTCCCCGTCGTGGGGCAGCACGGCGATCACGTCCCGGTCGTCCTGCGCAGTGGAAATGGCCTTCTGCTTCTGCATCACGGCTTCGATGGCGCGTATGCGGTCGCGGTAGAGGGCGGCGCGCTCGTAATTCATCTGGAGGGAGGCCTCCTTCATCCGCGCCGTCAGTTCATCAATCACCGGGCCATATTTGCCGCCCAGGAAATCGACCACCTTCTGCATAACCGCCTTGTATTCCGCGCTCTGCACCTTGCCCGCGCAGGGCGCCATGCACTGGCCGATCTGGTAATACATGCAGGGCCGCCGGGGCTTATCGGGGTTGATCGCCCAATTGCAGCTGCGTATGGGAAACACATTGCGCACCACATCCAGCACCTCCCGCACCACCGTCGCGCCCTGGAAGGGGCCGAAATACTTCGCGCCGTCCTTCGCCTGCTTGCGCACCAATTCCGGCTTCGGGAAATCCGCCTTCATGTCGATGCGGATGTAGGGGTAATGCTTGTCATCCTTTAAGAGGATGTTGTAGTGCGGCCGGTGCATCTTGATCAGATTGCACTCCAGCGTCAAAGCCTCCATCTCGCCGTCCACCAACATGATGTCGAAGTCATCCACCTTCTCCACCATCGCCTTCACCTTCGGCGTGTGGCTCCGCGAGGCATGAAAATACTGCGAAACCCTGTTTTTCAGGTTTTTCGCCTTGCCTACATATATGATCTTCCCGCCGGATTTCATCAGGTAACACCCCGGCGAATCGGGAAGGTTATGCAGTTTCCATTCGAGTTCGGGATTCACGGGAGTTTTTTCCTTTCTGGGGGGAATGCTTAGGCTCCCCTGTGCAAAGTCGGCTGCCCCTCTGCGTTGCAGAGTCGCAGCTACGCGGCGGCACATCCAGTGTGCTCGCCGCTAGTCGGCCCTTGGCCTCCCTCCCTAGGGGAGCTGTCAGCCGGAGACTGACTGAGGGGTTGTCAACCCAGCAATCGATTTATTTCCATATCAATATAATTGCAAACTGCCTCAAAATTGCGCATCACATCAATATTGGCGATCCGCAGCACTGCAATGCCATATTCCGCCAGAAATGCTGTTCTTTCCGCATCGCTTGCCAGTCCGGCTTCTTCGTAGTGCTGGGAACCGTCCAGTTCAACAACCAACTTTGCTTCTGCGCAGTAAAAATCTGCAATGTACTTGCCCAGCACCTTCTGGCGGACAAATTTAAGGGGATGTTGCCGCAGGAAATCATACCAGAGATGGCGTTCTTCCTTGGTCATATTCCGGCGCAGGGCTTTTGCGGCGGATACAAGATTATGGTTATGCTTGCGCTGCATGGTTTTCTCTTTCTGGAATGGTTTGGAATACAACCCCTCAGGCCCTTCGGGCCAGCTCCCCTTGCACAGGGGAGCCTTTTGGGGAACGCTGCTTGGCAGCGCAGAAATATTTTCTACGACGCGAAGCGTCGTTTCTGCCGGGTCCAGGGGGCGGCTCGCCCCCTGGCGGGGTCTGGGGCAGCGCCCCGGCCGTATTCTTCCAGCGTGCCTCACCCCATCCGGTCAATCGCCAGCTCCATCGCCACGGAGGCCAGCCGGGAAGCCATATCGCTGCCTGCGCCGCCCTCCTCGATCACTACCGAGATGGCGTAGGGGTGCTCGTCGCTGTAAATAAAGCCGGTGTACCATGCGTTGGTGGCCTTGGTCTTGTCGTCGCTGGTTTCGGCGGAGCCGGTCTTGCCGCAGATGGTGTAGCCCTGCACCGCCGCCTTCGTGGCCGTGCCGGATTCCACGGTTTCATACATGTATTCGGCAATGGTGCGCGCAGTGCTTGCGCTCATCACCTGCCGGTATAGCTTCGGCTCGCCGCGGCGGGTCACCTGCCCCAGCGCGGTGGTGATCTTTTCCACCAGGTAGGGCTGCATCATGCTTCCGCCATTGGCAACCGCGCCGGAAATCATGGCCATGTGCAGGGGCGTTACCAATACCTCGCCCTGGCCGATGCCCGCCCATACCAGCCCGTTCATGCTGCGCGTATCCTCCGGGAAGGCGGAATTGTAGATCGTGAAATCGCCGAATTTGAAGTTCTCATTGAAGCCAAACTTCTCGGCAGTGGCGCGCAGCCGCTCCTCGCCCAGCTGGTAGGCCAGCTTGCCGAAGGTCACGTTGCAGCTCTTCGTAAAGGCCCTTTTCAGGTTCAGGTCGCCGTGGGCCACGTTGCCGCTCATGCAAACGATGCTGCCGCCCTCATATTCCCAGGTGTTGGAGCAGGTGAAGGCCTGGTTCAGCACGTTCGGATCCGCCTCGAGGGCGCTCGCCAGGGTCACGATCTTGAATACCGATCCCGGGGTGTAGAGGCCCTGCAGGCAGCGGTTCAGGTAAGCCGTGTCGGTTACGCCCTCCGCATCCGAACCGGAAGGATTCGCCGGATCGTAATTCGGCATGGAAACCATGGCGAGGATTTCGCCGGTCTTGTAATTGAGTATGCACACCGCGCCGTCGTAGCCCTCCGGGAAAGCGGAGGCGATGGACGCCTGCAGCGGCGCATCGATGGTAATCTGCACGCTGGAGCCCATATGGCTGACGTCGTTGAAAAGTTCGCTCAGCCGGTCGGTCAGCGAAGTGGAAAGGTCCAAAAGGGTGGAGGAAAAGAAGCTCTCCACGCCGGTGCCGCTCATGCCTGCGGTGTCGCCCACGGTCTGGGAAAGCGCCCGCCGGGCGGCGCTGTTTTCAAGGTAGATGCGCTCTCCATCGCTTCCGGTTGTGGCCAGCACCACGCCGTCCCGGTCGGTGATATCGCCCCGGGCGGAGCTGGAGCGCGCCAGCCGGGGATTGTAGGCCGTGGAAGCCCAGTTGTCGCCCTGGCGGAACGCAGTAATTCCAAACCATACGCCCGCGCCGATGAACAATACCACGATCAGCAGGCCCACCACACGCATGTTCTTGCGCAGCTCCTTCACAGGCCCACCTCCTCGCGCAGGGCGATTTTATCGATATCCCGGGCCTCGTCCTCTGCATTCATGCTGGAAATGCCCAGCAGCATGCCCATCGAAAAGAAATTGCTCACCAGAGAAGATCCGCCGTAGCTCACCAGCGGCAGGGTAACGCCCGTCAGCGGCAGCAGCTTCGTATTGCCGCCGATGATCAGAAGCGCCTGCAGGCCGAGGATCGCCACGAGGCCAAAGGCCGTCAGCGAATGGAAGCTCGTGCGGGCGTTCATCGCCACGATCAGCCCGCGCATAATGATCAGCACATACACCGCCATCAGCCCGAGGGAGAAAATCAGCCCGAATTCCTCGGCAATGGAGGTGAAGATAAAATCATTGTGGTACATCGGCACGCTCGTGGGCATGCCCAGCCCCAGGCCCATGCCGAACAGGCCGCCCGATCCGATGGCCGCCAGCGCGCGCACGATCTGGTAGCCCGTATCCAGCGGATCGCTCCACGGGTTCTGCCATATCGATACTCGGTCCTGCACATAGGGAAATGCGTTGTAGGCGATCACCGCCGCCCCTGCGCCCATGCCCAGGCCAGCGATGCTCAGAAGCGCATTGCTGCTGGCCGCGTAATACATCAGCACGGTCGTAAGGAAATACAAAAGCAGCGCGCCCAGGTCACGCTCGGTGAGCAAAATTCCACAGCAGAGCGCCGCGAAGGCGATGTAGGGCAGGCACTTTGCGAACCGTGCCCGGTTGCAGAAGCCCGCCGCCAAAATAACGATCAGCACCGGCTTCATAAATTCGCTGGGCTGCAGCGAAAAATAGGGGTTTTCCTCCGGGCCGATGGAAATCCAGTTCCTCGCGCCGTTGTTCCAGCTGCCGATCACCCACGGGCTCAGCAGCGCCAGTATGCACAAAATGGCCAGCAGCGGCAACCGCTTCTTCCAGTTGGAGAGCCCGCGGATGATGCCCGCGCCCATGAACATCGCCACCAGGCCCGCCACCGAATAAATTGCCTGCGTGCGGGGCGTTACTTCTGATTTTGCCACATCTGATAATGTAATTATGCCGATGGAGCATAAAAGCAGCACCAATATCAGTATCGCCCTGTCCACCGGCCAGATCTTTCCCATCAGGTTCGTCACGATGATCGTGCCCAGCGGCAGCGCCGCCGCCAATATCAGCGGCTGCCAGCTCGCCGTCTCCGGCTTCAGCGCGATCAGCAGCATCGCAAGCAGCTCAAATACAGCCACCGCCGTCAGCAGCAGCCGCGTGTTCGAGCGCATCAGCGCCCTGCGCATCTTCTCAATCTTGCGCTGGGTTCGCATGGGGGAATACTCCTTTCTGGGGGGAACGGTGGGGGACACGGGGGCTGCGTCAGGGACGCTGCCCCTGAAACCCCAGTAAGCGCACTTCGTGCGCTGGGGGAAGGAAATGGAAGGGGCTGAGGGGTTGTTCTTCCCTGCGGCGGGATGAGGGCATCCCGCCCTACGATTCTGCTTCTATTTAAGGAATTCCGTAGGGCGGCTTGCCCACAAGCCGCCGTTTATCTTTCTGCAACGCGAAGCGTTGCTTACAGAGGGGTCCAGGGGAAATCATTTCCCCCGGCAGGGGTTCTCAGGGGACAGCGTCCCCTAAGCGTTCCCCAGCGCCTCACCCGTTTATCTCGGATACCTGTCCTCAATAAACGCCCGGATCATATCGTTGGTCAGGCTCACATCGTCGGCGGGAATATCCATTTCCTCCCGGGAATACCAGCCTGCGAGGCTCAGCTCCTCCCGGTCCATGGTGATCTCGGCGGAGCCGTCCAGGTCGGCAAAGTAGCCCAGCAGCAAATCGGCGTCGATGCCCCAGGGCTGGGTGTTCCAGTAGCGTATGTTCTTCACATGCACGCCCGCCTCCTCGAAAACCTCGCGGCGCACGGTGTCCTCGGCGGTTTCGCCGATCTCGGTAAAGCCGGCAATGAGGGCATAGCTCTTGGTGGCGCGATTGGAATAGCGGGTGAGCAGTATCTTATCCCCGTTGATCACGCCCACGATCACCGCCGGGCAGATCTTCGGGAAAATCATGTTGCCGCAGCTGGGGCATTTCAGCATGCGCAGCTTCTTGTCGTGCGCGGTAAAACCGCCGCAGCGGCCGCAGTAGCGGTTGTCCCGGTACCAGATGTAAAGATGCCATGCGGTCATCTCGGCATAAACCGTGTGCTTGGGATGCAGCTTCCTATGGGAGCGCACGTTGTCAAAGCCGTAGCCCTCCGGCAGCGGGAAATCCTCCCGCAGCTCCGCGAGGAAAAATGCCCGGCTGTCCAGGGAAAACAGATATACGCTTTTGACGATTCCTTCCGCCAAAAGTTCCCGGCTGGGCAGGTGAACATCGTCCCCCAGCCGCATCACCAGCACATCCTGGCCCCGGAACACGCAAATCTTATCCTCAGGGCTGGGCTCCTGCGCATGATATTGGTTGTAAAGATGCCGCGGTGCAATTTCCTGTATCATATTAATCTACCTCATCATATTCATCATCGTAGTCATATTCATCGGGATTTAAGCAGCTCGCCGGGTTGGAGAAGAACAGATCATCCGGGTCGTTTCCGTTTACGGGCGGCGCGTCAAAGATGCTGTCGTCCATCTCCATTTCTTCCCCTTCATTGTGCCGCCTGCGCAGCACCCGCCGGGAAATCTCCTCGGGAGCCGCGTCTGCGCCGGTGAGTACCAGCATCAGGTCCACCCGGCCGATGCGCATCTCCCCGCCGTCCCTGATCGTGGTTTCCCGCACCCACCGGCCATCCACGCCCAGCCGGGCGTTGGCGTGGCCGCGGATGAACAGCCCCTCGTCCGTCATCATGTAGTAGGCGTGCCGCCGGCGTATGCTGCTGTGGCGCACCCGTATATCCGCGCCCTTGCCGCTGCCCAGCGTGCCTTCCAAAGTTACCGGGTATCGCATGCCCGGCCGCGCCTTTTCCCCGCCGTTGATCACCAGCATTTCGCCGATGATGCCCGTCTCCGGGGATAGCCTGCGCAGCTTCTTCGCCCGCGCGCTGTCCACCGCCGTGAGCCGCCATGCCCGCAGCACAATCAGTATCATCAGCCCTGCGAATACATACCGCATCGCCAGGGCCAGTATTTCATATGCATTTGCCGACACGCCGCCTCACTCCTTTCGGCTATCATTCCATTCTCTATTATAATCCCATGCGCCGCCGGATGCAAGGGGGAGGAAACCGCTGCCCCGGACCCCGGCAGGGGAAATGATTTCCCCCGCCTCTCCCCTTTTCTACAAATTCCCACCCAAAAAATCGCAATTTGTCTACCATTTGTACATGTATACATGCTATAATAGAGATGAATAAAAAGGAGTGATACCTTATGGAGCTGAGTCTGGAAACATATCTGATCGTTTTGCCCATGGTGTTCCTTGCGGCGCTGGTGGATTCCATCGGCGGCGGCGGCGGGCTGATTTCCCTGCCGGCATATACGCTTGCGGGCCTGCCCTATGGCCTGGCCTCGGGCTGCAACAAATTTTCCGCCTGTTTCGGCACGATGTCGGCCACGGTGCGCTTTTTCAAGAGCGGCAAAATCCTGTGGGCCCCGGCGCTGTGGGCGGCGGTTGCGGCGCTGCCGGGCGCATGGTTCGGCACCTGGGTTTCCAACCAGCTGAGCAATGATTTCATGAATATCTTCATGATCTGCGCCATTCCGGTGGTGGCGGTGCTGGTGCTGCTGAAAAAGAATGACGCCGTGGAATCCAAGCCCATGACCAAGCTGCGCCTGGTGCTCTGCGGCGTATCGGGCCTGTGCGTGGGCTTCTATGATGGCTTCTTCGGCCCCGGAACCGGCACCTTCCTCATCCTGCTCTTTACATCCCTCACCGGCATGGATATGGTCACAGCCTCCGCCACCGCGAAGCCCGTGAACCTGGCGAGCAATATCTCCTCCCTGATCACCCGCATTGCCTCCGGCCAGGTGCTCTTTGCGCTGGCAGCGCCCGCCGTGCTGTTCAGCGTCAGCGGCGCATGGATCGGCTCCAAGCTGGCCCTCACCCGGGGCGCGCGCTTCATTCGCTATGTTATGCTGGGCGTGCTGGCGCTGCTGGTGGTGAGCTTGATTGTAGAGATGATTTGATTGTTTAATCCCGGTGCTTTTCGCCGATACTCTTGGCAAAGAACCCCTCAGGAGGTAAAAAATGAGACGAAAGCCCACCCTCTTCCTCAGAAGCGCCCTTGCCCTGCTGCTGTGCCTGCTCGCCTGCCTGCCCGCGCAGGCGGAGGTGATGGCCAGCCGCATCGAGGATGACGGCCTGATCCGCGTTTACTTAAAGTCCCTCTCCGATCCGGAAAACCTCACCCTTACCCTCGAGGGCAGCTATACCGTGGAGCACGACGCCGGCTTCCGCTTCGATTCCGGCACGGAGCTGGTGCTCTCTGCGGCGGATGGCCAGGTATACCTCTCCGTCGGCGGACTCACGCTGGCCATGGGCCCGGCCCTCACCCTTACCCGGCAGGCGAGCGAAGCGGAGGAAAAGGGCCTCTATATCGCCGAATCTGAGAAGAATAATATCTACGAGGGCGATCTCACCGTCAGCCTCTCCGAAGGCGGCGGCCTCTTCCCGGTGCTCACCATCGCCATGGAGGATTACCTCTGCGGCGTTGTCGCCTATGAAATGAGCGATTCCTGGCCCATCGAAGCCCTGAAGGCCCAGGCCGTGGCCGCCCGCACTTACGCCATGCAGCGCAAGCAGAGCGCGGGCGACCGGGGCTATGATGTGGTGGATACCACCGGCGACCAGGTGTTCAAGGGCCTCGATCCCAGCTATACGAATGTAATACAGGCAGTGAAGGAAACCAGCGGCGTGGTGGGCACCTGGCGAAACGGCTTTGCCAGCTGCTATTACACCGCCAGCAACGGCGGCGAAGTGGCGCTGCCCACGGATGTGTGGGGCGGGGATGGCGATTATGGCTATCTCGAGCGCAAGGATGATCCCTATGATCTGGAAAATCCCTCCAGCATGGTGATCTCCACCAGCATCCAGCCGGATGGCAGCGGAAATCCCGAGCTGCTGGAAATGCTCAATGCCGGCCTCCTCGAAGCCGCGCAGGCCCAGGGCCTGTCCACCGAAGGCCTGCAGCTGGAGCAGATCATCTCCGTGGAGGCCATCTCCCCGGTGGCGGAGGATACCCGCATGTACGGCAAGCTCCGCTTCACCATCGGCACCAGCGCCCTGGAAACCCGCTATGAAGCAGCGGAGGGCGACGCCGGCTTCCTGCGCGCACCCACCGATAGCCCGGCGGCCAACCTTGCCCTCTACGGCATGGATTACCTGCGCCGCCTGCTGCTCCAAAGCCCCTTCGTGCAGGCGACTACCCGCGAAATGCTCGATACCCCGCTGGTGGTGGATATCGATGTCTATGCCCAGCTCAAGGATGGGCTCGGCCTCTCCATGAACAGCAGCGATTGCGAGCTGGTGAGCGTGAAAAAGGATAATGAGCGCGGCTTCGTGATCGAAATGCGGCGCTTTGGCCACGGCGTGGGCATGAGCCAGCGCGGCGCCCAGCAGATGGCGGGCGAGCATGGCAAGGGCTGGATGGAAATCATCGCCTTCTATTATCCCGGCATGCAGCTCGAGCGCATCGAATGGGAAACTCCCGAGCTGGAAGCCATCGATGAACTGCCCGATCATGTGGGCCGCGCCCGCCCTACGCCCACCCCAGCGCCCGCGCCCGCGCCCCTGCCCCCGCTTGAGGATGGCGAGTATTATGCGGTGGTCACCGTCGAATCCTCCACGCTGAATATGCGCGCCGAGCCCGGCACCCATTCCGCCGTGCTCACCCACATGGACAACGGCCGCCGCGTCATCGTCTGCGGCGATGCGGATGAAAATGGCTGGGTCCCGGTGAAAACCGCCGAATATTCCGGTTTCGTGAAGATGGAATACCTAACTGCCGAATAGCCGGCAGGGCCGGCGGATTTCCAGAGGATCCCCCTCGCTGATTTATATAGACGCAGCGCGGGATGCCCGCATCCCGCCGCAAAAGCATATATTCATTTCAATAAAATTTACTGCAGCAAATGAAAAATCTCTCCCGGCTCACAGCCATTCTGGCGGCAATTGTCCTGCTCGCGTCGATCCTCCCGGTCGGCGCGCTTGCGCTGTCCGGAAGCGATCCCCTGCTCTACGCCAACCTCTCCCGCGCAGATTTCTCCTTCGATT
The DNA here is from genome assembly GCA_017481065.1 of Clostridia bacterium. The sequence continues at coordinate 15,788 of JAFUPT010000168.1, forward strand.
ATATCCCCGTGGCCAACAGCGAATATGCCCTCTATCTCTTCTCCGCCGATGGCGGCGAGGTGCAGGCCCGGGCGCAGCTGATGGAAAATGGCGAAACCATCGCCGAGGGCGAGGGCTTCGGGGAAATCCTCTCCGCATGGCTGGTGGCGGGCACGAAATATACCGTCCGCGTCCATGGCAGCGGCAACGCCGTGATCGAGCTCGCCCGCAGCACCATGAGCCGCTGCTACAACCAGGCCCTCGAGGTGGCGGAAAATGCATCCCAGGGCAAGATGATCGCCCGGGAATTCGATGCCCACTGGTATTCCTTCCGGGCGGAGGATTCCACCCTGCTGATGCTCACCGCCGTGCCCGAGGATAGAAACCTTGCCCTCAATGCCTGGCTCTTTGATGATACCGGCGCCCTCGTCTCCGCCTTTGATACCCTGCCCGGCGGCGCGTGCATGCTGCTGGCGGAAACCCAGTCCGGCAGGAATTATTTCCTGCGCGTCTGCGCCCCCGATGGCGGCACCGGCTATTACAGCCTGAATCTCAACCGCTCCGATGGCCCGGATTTTGCCGGGGCCCTGCGCTTTTCCCAGCAGGAATATACCCTCGCCGCCGGGGACATGCTGAACCTGGCGGAGTTCATCTCCGGCGAGCCGCTGCTCTGGGTTTCGGATAATCCCGCCGTCGCCGCAGCAGCCCAGGATGGCTCCATCCTCGGCTTTGCCCCCGGCGAGGCCCGCGTCACCGCCTATGGCCTGAGCTCCCAGGCGGTCTGCACGGTCATCGTGGAGCATGTGCCCCTCGAGGGCGTCGAAATTCCCGAAACGGAAATCACCCTCGCCGCCGGGGATAAGCTGGCCCCGGAGATACGCCTCATTCCGGAAAACGCCTCCGAGCGCCGCCTGCGCTATATCATCGCCGACCGCAGCGTGGCCAGCGTGAACAGCGATGGCGTGCTCACCGGCGTTTCTCCGGGTGAAACCACGCTCACCGTGCGCTCCAGCTCCGGCAGTGCCGGGGCCTCGGTCCGCGTCATCGTCACCCCCGCCGAAAAGAAGTACCGCGCCCTGCTCATCGGCGAACAAAACTATCCCTTCGCCGAAAATACCGAGCGCAAGGGCAGCGAAAATTCCGTGCAGGCCATCGCCAGCCTGCTGGATACCGTGGATTTTGACGGCGCAAAGTTTGAAACCCGCACCGCCGCCGATCTCTCCAAGGCGGAGCTGATCGCCAAAATCCGCGAAACCTTCTCCGGCGCTTCCGAGCAGGATGTTTCCCTGCTCTACATCAACAGCCACGGCAGCTACGAGGGCGGCATGAGCTTCCTCGAGCTCTCCGATGGCTCCACCCTCTCCGCCCGGGATCTCGAGCGCGAGCTGCGGGGCATTCCCGGCGCCATCGTGGTGATGATCGATTGCTGCGGCTCCGGCGGGGCCATCGGCAAAGCCAGCGACCGGGCGGATTTCGCCAAGGGAATCACCGGGGCCTTCTCCGGGGCAGCCATCCGGGGCAGCAAATTCAAGGTGCTCGCCAGCGCCGGGCTGGATGAAGATTCTTTCCGCATCGCCTTCAATGAAAATGCCGCTTCCGGCGTGATGGCCACCGTGTTCGCCCGTTCGCTCTGCGATGGCGCGGGCTGGAGCATCGATCGCGGCGCGCGCAAATCCATGGGTGCGGATATCAATTATGATGGCAGCATCACCCTGGATGAACTCTATCTCTATATGTCCGCCCGCGTGAATTGGTATCTCGGCATCGCCTCCGAGCTCACCGGCGAGGATTACCGCCAGAGCGTACAGGTCTATCCCGAAGGAGATCCCTTCATTCTCTTTGAAAGGTAGGAATGATCTATGATTTTTGATGCAGTAAAGGTAAAAAACCAGATTGTGGAATGGATTCGCAATTGGTTCGAGGAAAACGGCAAGGGCTGCACCGCCGTGCTCGGCATTTCCGGCGGCAAGGATAGCTCCGTTGTCGCCGCCCTCTGCGTGGAAGCCCTCGGAAAGGACCGGGTCTTCGGCGTGCTCATGCCCAATGGCGAGCAGTTTGATATCGATGTCTCCCGCGCGCTGGTGGATCACTTGGGCATCCGCTCCGTGGTCATCAATATCCATGATGCCTTCCAGGGCATGATGGGCCAGCTCAGCGCCGTCCTGCCCGAAATTTCGCCCCAGTCCGTGCAGAACCTGCCGCCCCGCCTGCGCATGGCCGCGGTCTATGCCGTGTCCCAGTCCGTCAATGGCCGCGTGGCCAATACCTGCAATCTATCCGAGGACTGGGTGGGCTATTCCACCCGCTACGGCGATTCCGTGGGCGATTTCAGCCCCCTATCCAGCCTCACCGTGCAGGAAGTCAAGGCCGTCGGCCGCGCCCTGGGACTCCCGGATATGTTTGTGGATAAAACCCCCATCGATGGCCTCTGTGGCAAGACCGATGAAGATAACCTCGGCTTCACCTATGCCGCCCTCGACCGCTATATCCGCTCCGGCGAAATCGATGATCCCGCCGCCAAGGAGCGCATCGACCGCCTCCACCGCATCAACCTCTTCAAGCTCCAGCTCATGCCCATGTTCCACATGGCCGAGGAGGATTTCAGCCGGTATTGACGGGGGATACGCTGGGGGAGACGCTGGAGTTACGCTGAGGAGACGCTGGGGCGCTGCCCCAGACCCTGTTGGGGACGCTGTCCCCAAACCCCTGCAAGGGGAAATGATTTCCCCTTGACCCCTCAGAATAAAAAATCGTGCCGGACAGCGGCACGATTTTTTGGATATAGGGGAGAATTCATGCCTCCCCTGTGCAAGGGGAGGTGGCGCGCCGCGCCGGAGGGGTTGTAAAACCCGGCGCAGCTGTGTGCGCCCGCAAACGGAAGTATACTTACGGCGGCATGAGGCAACCCG